>VEQL01000007.1 GCA_018883245.1 Chthoniobacterales bacterium | reverse complement strand
GTCCACGTCGGTGTAGATCTCGCATTTGTCCGCCTTGAGAGCGGCAGCCAGCGCGATCGCCGTGAGGTCCGATCCGCCGCGCCCGAGCGTGGTGATCTCGCCGTCGGATGTCTGTCCCTGGAATCCGGCGACAATGACGATCGCGCCTCCGTCGAGGTGCGCCCGGATCTGCTTCGGTGTGATGTTGAAAATTTTCGCCTTGGTGTGGACTCCGTCGGTCACGATGCCGGCCTGGGCGCCGGTGAGCGAGACGGCGCGCGTTCCCATTTCCTGCAGGGCCATGGCCAGCAGCGCGATGGTGGTCTGCTCCCCGGTGGCGAGGAGCACGTCCATTTCCCGCTCGCTCGGCCGCGCCGAAACTTCGCGGGCCAGTTTGATCAGGGAATCGGTGACGCCCGACATGGCGGAGACGACCACGACGACTTTGTTTCCGGCTTTTTGCGTTTCGAGCACGCGACGCGCGACGTTCTTGATGCGCTCGGGATTGCCGACCGAGGTGCCGCCGTATTTTTGGACAATGAGCGCCATGATCAATCGACTCCCAAAACCTTGGCTACCGAATCCATGTCGGCATCGGCCTCGAGCGCTTTGAATCCGTGGACCATCGGGGCCTCGGGATCTTTGAGGCCGTGGCCGGTGACGGTGAGCACGATCTTCGCGCCTTCCGGATATCGGTGGAACGGGCAGTTCGCGCAACGGTCCTTGGAAAAACATTTCATCAATCCCGCGACGGAGGCCGCGCTCGCCGGTTCGACGAAGATTCCCTCCTCCGCGGCGAGCCAGCGCTGCGCGGCGAGGATCTGTTCGTCGGTCACGATGTCGATGCACCCGCCGGAATCTTTCACGGCCGCGCCGGCACTTTCCCAACTGGCCGGATTGCCGATGCGGATGGCGGTGGCAATCGTCTCCGGTTTGTCCACCACGTGACCGAGGAAAATCGGCGCCGAGCCGGCGGCTTGGAACCCTGTCATGCGCGGGAGTTTGGTTGCCTTGCCGAGTTCGCGGAACTCGCGGTAGCCCTTCCAATACGCGGTGATGTTGCCCGCGTTTCCGACCGGAAGGATGTGGATGTCGGGCGCATCGCCCAGTTCCTCGATGATCTCGAAAGATGCGGTCTTCTGGCCCTCGATGCGGAACGGATTGATCGAATTGACAATCTCGAAACGTCCGTCGGCACCAAGTTCACGCACGAGGCGCAGCGCGTCGTCGAAATTGCCGCGGATCGCGACAACTTTCGCCCCGTAGATGAACGCCTGGAGAAGTTTGCCCGCGGCGATTTTTCCGGCGGGGAGGAGCACGGCACATGCGAGGTCGGCCCGCGCGGCGTAGGCTGCCGCGGCGGCGGAGGTGTTGCCGGTCGACGCGCAGATCACCGCTTTCGCACCGCGCTCAACGGCCTTCGAAATGGCCATGGTCATGCCGCGATCCTTGAAAGATCCGGTTGGATTCAAACCTTCGTATTTGACGTAAACCTCGGCACCGCGCCCGACGAGTTTGCTCAACTTCGGCGAGTGGATGAGCGGCGTCGATCCCTCGTTGATCGAAACGACAGGCGTTTCTTCGGTCACCGGCAGATATTGCCGGTAGCGGCTGATCACTCCGCGGTCGTGCAAGCCGTTCACCCCGCTGCCTCCACACGATAGAGCGCGGGCTCGTCGTGCACGCAATCCAGAGCGCGAATCTTGCCCAATGCAGCGAGCATGCGGCCGCGCGGTGCGTCGTGGATCATCAGAACGAGCGCGGCATGCCCATTGTCGTGGGTTTCCGGTTGGATGACCGAAGAAATCCCGATACCCGCGTCGCCGAGAACGCCGGCGATGCGCGCCAGCACGCCGGGTTTGTCGTCCACGCCGAGCCGCAGATAAAACGGACTGACCGTTTCGTCCGAGGGACGCAGCTTGCCGTAGAGCCCGTGCGGGATGAATCCGTAGCTCGACGGCGGCGACATGAGGGTGTGGGCGGCATCGGCCAGATCCCCGATGACCGAACTCGCCGTCGGATCCTGACCCGCGCCGCGTCCGTAAAAAAGCGTGTCGCCGACCACATCGCCGCGGACGGCGACCGCATTGAAAACTCCGCGCACCGAGGCAAGGATGTTCTCGTTCGGGACGAGGGATGGCTGAACGCTGACCTCGACCGATCCGTCGGCGCACGCATCGATCACCGCGAGCAACTTGATCGTGTAACCGAGCTGCGAGGCGAAGCGCATGTCATCGGGCGTGATTTTTTCGATGCCTTGGACGAGCACGTCCTTGGCCGGCACCCAGAATCCGTAGGCGAGCGAGGCCAGAATGATCGCCTTGTGGCCGGCGTCCCATCCGTTGACGTCGAGCGCGGGATCGGCCTCGGCGTAACCGGCCTCCTGGGCTTCGCGCAGCGCGGAGGCGAAGTCCATGCCGCTCTCGGCCATGCGCGTCAGGATGTAGTTGCTCGTTCCGTTGACGATTCCGCGCAGGCGCTGGAAGTGATTGGCGACGAAAGCCTCCTTCACCGACTTGATGATCGGGATGCCGCCGGCCACCGCGGCCTCGTAAAAGACCGGGACACGCTTCTCCGTGGCGAGGGCAAAAATCTCCGCGCCATGTTCGGCCAGCAAAGCCTTGTTGGCGGTGACGACCATTTTGCCGCGGTTGATCGACTCGAGGATCATCTTGCGCGGCTCGTCGATCCCGCCCATCAGCTCGACGACCACGTCGATCGAGGGATGGTCGAGAAGGTTGCGCCAGTCGGGAACGACAAGTTCCAGGGGTAGCGGCACCTGACGTTTCCGAGCCGTGTCACGCACGGCGATCTTGCGCACGACCAGATCGCACCCCAGCCGCTCGCGCAGGAGCGCGCGGTTCTTGCCGAGGTTGAGATAAACCCCGGTGCCCACGGTTCCGAAACCGGCCAGTCCTATGCCTACTTCACGCATCGATGACGGTCGGTCATCCTGCCTGCAAAGCGCTTCCCCCGCAATGCTTTGGTGGCGCCGCGGTCAGCCGGGATGGCCGACTTCGGCATCGAGAAATTCGCGCAATGCCCCGAGGTTGTCGTGCTTTTGCGCGGAAACCGTGATGAGCGGGACGCCGGGAAATTCCTGCGCGAGCCGCGGGATGTTCTCTCCGGCGGCGGGCAGATCCATCTTGTTGGCCACCAGCGCCCACGGACGCCGTGCGAGCAAGGGATCGTAAAGCCGCAACTCCTCGCGGATTTTTTTCGCATCCTCCACCGGGTCGCGTCCCTCGCTGCCGGCGGCATCGACCACCAATAGCAAGGTGCGGCAGCGCACAATGTGCCGCAGGAAATCATGGCCCAGGCCCACGTCGCGGTGAGCGCCCTCGATAAGCCCGGGGATATCGGCCACCGTGGCGCGACGGAATCCCGGGAAGTCCATCACGCCGACCATGGGATGAAGCGTTGTGAACGGGTAAGCGGCGACCTTGGGATGCGCGGCGGAGAGGGAGCCGAGGAGCGTGGATTTCCCGGCGTTGGGATAACCGACGAGTCCGGCGTCGGCGATCATTCGCAATTCGAGGAAAAACCAACCTTCCTCGCCCGGGGTGCCCTCGGTGAACTGCCGCGGTGCGCGGTTGCGCGAACTTTTGAAATGGATGTTGCCCCTTCCCCCGCGGCCGCCTTGGCAAAGCAGGAATTCGGCACCGCCCGTGTCGAGGTCCGCGAGCAGTTCGAGATTTTCCGGGTCGATCTTCTTGCGCCGCGGCGCCGGCTCCTCGTCTTCAAACTTCAGCGGATCGTGCGGCGCGACATCGGGCAGACGGTAAACCAGCGTGCCGACGGGAACGGGAACGATTTTGTCCGGCGCGGACTTCCCGTATTTCTGTTTGCCCTTGCCGTTCTCGCCGTTCTTCGCGCGGACGACCGGCTCGTAATAAAGATTCACCAACGTGTCCACCTGGGGATCGGCGCGCAAAATGATGCTTCCCCCGTCGCCGCCGTCACCGCCGTCCGGACCGCCCTTGGGGACAAATTTCTCGCGCCGGAAGCTGGCGCAACCGTTGCCGCCGTCGCCGGCTTTGGCGGAAATGCGGATTTGATCGACGAACATGGCGGCGCGGGGCTGGGCGCCGGCCTACCCGGAGATCTCCTCGTCCGCAGGCGGCTCGCCGCCCTGCTCCTTGGTGTTCTCCAATTGCTTGAGCGCGTCGGAAGCATCGTCCACCTCGTCGAGAACCACGCGGCTGACAAGGATCGGCGCCTTTTGCTGGATGGCCATGGCTATGCAATCGCTCGGGCGCGCATCCAACTCGATGATTTTCTTTTGGTGCAACTCGTTCTCCGCCGAAACGATCAACCGCGCGTAGAACGTGCTGTTCTTCACGTCGTTGATCACGGCACGCTCGACCTTGGCGCCGAAGGCGGCCAGCACATGGGCCATGAGGTCGTGCGTGAGCGGGCGTTCCTTTTCCGTCCCGGCGAGGAACATGTTGATCGCGTGGCCGACCGTCGCATCGACGTAGATGACGAAGATTTTGTCGGCGGTGCCGAGGAAAAGCGCCGCGCCGTTGGCCGTGGGAACGACGGCTTTGAGTTCCACGGGAATTACCTGCTGCTGCTGGGACATGGGTGGAAATTACGCCCGCGCGACGCCCAAATCCAGTGGCAAAAACCCGCGGGGGTGGCGGCAATCCGCGCTCGCCCTGCCCTTGCGGAGGCGGCACACTGAGCCGACATGGAGGCTGCCCTCGAGTTCGTGCGGACACACTGGACCCATGCGGTCGAGGTGTGCCTGCTCGCGGTCCTCATATACTACGGCTACCTGTATTTCCGGGGGACGCCGGGCGCGAAAATCCTGGTCGGGCTCGCGCTCATCTTCATCAGCCTCACCCTCGCATCGCAGCTGCTCGACTTGCATGTCATAGGGTGGCTGCTGCGCAGCCTCTCCGTATTCCTCGCGCTGGCCCTCGTGGTCATTTTCCAGCCCGAACTGCGGCGCGCGCTCACGGAGCTGGGAAGCCGTCATTTTTTCCGCTCGCCGCTGCAGGAAAGACAGACCATCGACCAGCTCGTCGAAACCGTGTTCGATCTGGCCCGGCGGCAATTCGGCGCGCTCATCGCCCTTGAGCGGGACATCAGCATCCGCCAGTTCGCATCGACGGGCGTGGATCTCGACGCCGTGTTCTCGCGTGAACTCATCCTAACGATCTTCCATCCGAAGACCGTGCTGCACGACGGCGGTGTGATCCTGCAGAACGAGCGCGTGACCGCCGCGGCCTGCATTTTTCCGCTGACCCCGCGCGAGGATCTCGACCGGAGCCTCGGTCTGCGCCACCGCGCGGGCATCGGCATCACGGAGGAGTCCGACGCGATTGCCATCCTGGTGTCCGAGGAGACCGGGCATGTTTCGCTCTGCCACCGGGGAATCCTCGAGCGAAACCTCAACATCGACCGCTTCCGCCGCCGCCTCAACCAACTCCTGCTCCTCGAGAAGTATGAGACAGATTCTCCTGCACAACTGGAAAATTAAGCTCACGAGCCTAGTTCTGGCCTTCGTGGTCTGGTATCTGATCCAGCACAACGTCAACCCGGCGGCCGAGGCGCGGCAGAAATCCTCCTCCTCCGAACGCGAAAAAAAATGAGCCGCAAGTTTTTCGGGACGGACGGCATCCGCGGCCGCGCCGGGGAACATCCCATCACGACAGAATTCGCGGAACAGCTGGGAAGAGCGCTGGTGCGCGTGCTGCGCAAAGGGGAACCGGTGGTTGCCATCGGGCGCGACACGCGCGCGTCGGGCCCGGCTCTCGAAGAGGCGTTGGCCCGCGGCATCTCCGGTGCCGGCGGCCGCGTCCGGCTTCTCGGTGTGCTGCCTACACCGGGGGTTGCCGCTTACGCGCGGGAACATGACCTCGCGGCCGGCGCGGTCATTTCGGCATCGCACAATCCAGCCGACGACAACGGGATCAAATTTTTTTGGGGCGACGGCTTCAAGCTGCCCGACGAGGCCGAAGAAGCGATCGAGGCGGAAATCGGGGAAAGCGGGGACGCAAACGCACGGGCAGGCACGATCACCGAAGCCACGGATGCGCTGGATTTTTACATCGACCATGCGTTGCGCTCCCTGCCGGATACTTTTTCACTGCGCGGGCTTTCCATCGCCGTCGACTGCGCGAACGGTGCGGCGTTTCGCGCCACTCCCCGCGCGCTGGAGCGGCTCGGAGCGGACACGCACGTTTTCCATGCGGGGCCCGACGGCAATAACATCAACCTCGGGTGCGGCAGCACGATTCCGGGCGAGATCGGACGGCTGGTGAGGGAATCGGGCGCGCAGGTTGGATTGGCCCATGACGGCGATGCCGACCGCCTGCTGCTCTGCGACGAGACGGGCGACCCTCTCGACGGCGATGAACTGCTGCTCATGGCGGGACTCGACTTGCTGGGCCGCGGCGAACTCGCCGGCAACACGATCGTTGCCACGGTCATGAGCAACCTCGGGCTCGACGAGGCGATGGAAAACGCCGGCGGCAAAGTCGTGCGCGCCGCCGTGGGCGACCGCTACGTGCTCGAGGCCATGCGCGGGGGCGGATACGTCCTGGGGGGCGAGCAGAGCGGTCACATGATTTTCCTGCGACACGGGACCACCGGCGACGGATTGGTCGCGGCGCTGCAGATCCTGCGGCTCATGGTGGAAAGCGGGAAAACCCTCGGCGAGTTGCGCAAGGTGCTCAAAAAATATCCGCAGGCCCAGCGTGCGGTCGCGGTAAAATCCAAGCCGCCCCTCGAGAGTTTGCCCGGCGTGGCGAAAGCGATGGCCGAAGCCGGACGCGCCGTCGAACCCCGCGGGCGCGTGCTCGTGCGCTACAGCGGCACGGAACCCAAGCTGCGCATTCTGCTCGAGGGGCGCGACCCCGATGCGCTGGAAAAGCACGCCGACGCAGTCGCGGAAGCCGTCCGCGAAGCGATCGGATCCTGACCCTTATTCCGCGCGGCGGTTGTCGCGCTGGACGACGTAGGAATTGTTGATGATATCGAGGATCCTCTGGCCCGGTATCACGCGGTCGGAGATTTCGTCGAGGTTGCCGTCTTTGCCTATGAGAAACGCGGCGAAGTCGCCCTGCACGTCGTAGGAGGAAGCGACCGCGGCGGGATTCGCCGCGAGGACGAACGGGATGTTCGACCGTATCAAGCCCGGTTCCTGCGTGAATGCCACGGCGAGCACGGCCTTGTCGTTGCCGAGCAGCTGGAAAACTTTCTGCAGCTGCCCGACTTGTGCGCGAAACTTCCGCTGACGCGGTGATTGCGCAACGACCAGGACCACCGGTTGCCCGCGCAGCGAGCGGAGGCCGGCGGGGTTGCCTCCGGATTTGAGCCACTTGAAGTCCGGAGCACCGCGGACGACCTCCGCGGACGAAGATGCAATCGGCAGGAGGGCGAGCGCAAGAATGAGGACGATGAGATTACGCATAAAAGGTCCGCGTCAGACGCGCATGATGTCGGTTTCTTTGGACGCGACCTGCGCATCCACGTCGGCGACGTATTTGTCTGTGAGTTTCTGGATATGCTCTTCGGCGCTCTTGAGTTCGTCCTCGGTCAAGCTGCCTTCTTTCTGCTGCTTTTTGGCCGAGTCCATGGCATGGCGGCGGGCCGCCCGGATGCGGACGCGCGTCTCCTCGGCCATCGACTTGACCGTCTTGACCAAATCTTTGCGGCGTTCCTCGCTGAGTTCGGGGATGGGAAGACGGATGAGCTTGCCGTCCACCGAAGGTGTGATGCCGACCTTCGACTCGTTGATCGCCTTCTCGATCGGCTTGAGGTTGGAGGCATCGAAAGGCTGGATGACAATGAGGCGCGGCTCGGGTGTGCTGATGAGCGCGAGTTGTTTGAGCTTCATCACCGACCCGTAGGCATCGACATCGATGCCCTCGACCAGCGCAGGCGAGGCCTTCCCGGTCCGCACGCTGGCGAATTCGTGCTTCATGAAATCCAGGGCTTTTTCCATGCCCTCCTCGGCGTTGAAAAGAATTTCGTCCATAAAGTGTCAGTCGTTGGAGACAAGCGTACCCACCGGCTCACCCATGGCGGCGCGGCGTATGTTGCCGTGCGGCGCCATGTCGAAAACAACGATGGGGATTTTGTTGTCCATGCAGAGGCTGAACGCGGTCGAGTCCATCACCTGCAACCGGCGCTGCAGGGCTTCCGCGTAGGTGATCCTGTCGAATTTCTTCGCCTCCGGGTGCTTCACGGGGTCGGCATCGTAAACGCCGTCGACTTTGGTCGCCTTGAGGATCGCGTTCGCACCGATCTCGTTCGCGCGCAGCGCGGCGGTGGTGTCCGTGGAGAAAAACGGATTGCCGGTGCCGGCCACGAAAATCACGACGTGACCGCGCTCGAGGTGGCGGAGAGCACGGCGGAGAATGAATGGCTCGGCCACGTTGTTCATCTCGATGGCCGTCTGCACCCTCGTGGTCACCCCGAGGTCTTCCAGCCCGCTCATCAGGGCCATGCCGTTGATGACCGTGGCGAGCATGCCCATGTAGTCGGCGGTGGTGCGGTTCATTCCGCGATGCGCAGCCGCTTGGCCGCGCCAGATATTCCCTCCGCCGACGACCACGGCGACTTGGACACCGAGGTCTAGGACCTCTTTGATCTCCTGCGCCATGCGATTGACGATTTGGGGCGAGATGTTGTCCTTGCTACCCGGATCGCGAAGCGCCTCCCCGCTGAGTTTGAGCACGATGCGGCGGAATTTCGGACTGTCGGACATGGCGTGAAAATACCCGAGCCCCAAGCCGGCCAGAAGCGAAAAAAGGATCCTCTGCGGCGGGATTTGGCCTAACCTGCAATCGTGATGAAGAAAGGCGCGGTCCAACTGCCCGAAACAATGCCGGTCATGGCGCTGAGCGGCGTGACCCTTTTCCCGGACGCGCTGCTGCCCCTCCGGATTTTCGAACCGCGCTACCGGCAAATGCTTTCCACGGTGCTTGCGGGCGACCGCATCTTCGCCGTCGGCATGGTGCGACCCGATACCGGCCGGGAGACGATTTTTCCCATCGCCGGCGCGGGTCTGGTGCGCGCCTGCGTGGAGCAGCCGGACGGCACAAGCCAACTCATCCTGCAGGGTCTCGGGCGCGTGCGCTTCGATTCTTTCGAACAGACCGAACCCTACTTGGTGGGACGGGCGGGCGCCTTCGAGACGGTCGTCGACGACGAGGAGGCCTGCCGCGCGCTGCAGCGCGAGCTGCAGGAAATTTGCACCGGTCTTGTTTCGCGCGGCATCGAGCTGCCGGAGGCATTCGTCGGTGCGGCGGGCGAATTGGAGGATCCGGCAGTGCTCGGCGATCTCTTCGCACAACATCTCGTGCGCGACCCTTTGTCTGCCCAGCGGATTCTTTCGGAACCCAAGCTCTCGGCGCGCCTGCGCGATCTGGTATCGACGCTGCGCGAAGAGTGGCAGCAGTTTCCCCCGGCATGAAACGCGTCCCGCGGCGGCCTCCTTTTTCGCAGGCGGAGTTGCATTTCGCGGATGCGGACGACGGTGCCGGCGAAAGCGGAAAGCCGTGGACGGTCAGCCGTCTCAACCGCGAGGTCCGCACCTGTCTCGAGGGCAAGATGGGCACGGTCTGGGTCGAGGGGGAAATTTCCAATCTGCGCCTCCAGCCATCCGGCCACCGGTATTTCAGCCTGAAGGACGCGACCGCTCAGGTCTCGTGCGTGATGTTCCGCGGATCCACATCGGCCGCGCCGGATCTGCGAGACGGCATGCACGTCGAGGCGACCGGTGACGTGACGCTTTATGAGGCGCGCGGGCAATACCAGATCGTGGTGCGTCGCATGCAGGCGCGAGGTGCGGGTGAACTTGAAGCGCGATTGCGCGCACTGCAGGAGAAATTGCGGGCCGAGGGACTGTTCGAGCAGTCACGCAAGAAGGCTCTCCCTCCCCACCCGGTGCGCGTCGGCGTGGTGACATCACCCGCCGGGGCCGCCATCCGCGACTTTCTGCACGTGCTGCGCCGCCGCGCTCCGCACATCGAGGTCTTCATCGCACCCGTGCGCGTGCAGGGTGCAGGCGCCGCCCGGGAAATTGCCGGGGCTATCGGCGGCTTCGGAGACACCGCACACAGCGGCTTTCCCGACGTTGACGTGATTGTCGTGACCCGAGGGGGCGGCAGTCTGGAGGACCTGTGGGAATTCAACGAGGAGTGCGTGGCCAGGGCCATCGCCGCCAGCAGCATCCCGGTGATCTCCGCGGTGGGCCACGAGACCGACGTGACCACTTCCGACCTTGCGGCGGACGTGCGTGCGCCCACGCCGAGCGCCGCGGCGGAAATTCTCAGCGCGGATCGGACCGCGACACTCGAGCGGCTGGCGCTTCTCCTGCGGCGACTCGGACGCGAGGCAGCCGCGCATTTGGTTTCGGCACGCTCACGCCTGGCGAATCGCACCGTTTCGGGCGTCTTCCAACTGCCGGCGCGCCGCATCGCGGATCTTTCGCAAACGACAGATGATCTCCGCGATCGCGCCGAGCTTGCCGTTTCGTCGCGGATGCTGCTCCTGCGTGAAGCATGGCAGCGGGCCCGCGCCGTCCTCCGTGCGCGTTCTCCCTCGGCGCAGGTGAGCGCGACGCGATCGCGGCTTTCCGAACTGCAGAGCCGTCAGATCCGTGCAGCGGCCTCAGGCCTTTCACGCCGATCCGGCGAGCACGCGCGCCACGTGCATGCCCTCGGCATTCTCGGGCCGCGCCAGACGCTCGCCCGCGGATTCACCATCACCATGGATGCCAGGCACCAGCCGCTGGTATCCGCGGCCGAGGCAGCCCGCGAAACAGAGATCGTCACTCTTTTCGCCGACGGCGAAATCAAATCGACTCCGCAAAAATAGCGTTCACCGGGCGAACCCCGCGATCGGCCTGGGCCGGTCGCGCGACAAACCCGGCACGACGACGGGACCGCGGGCCGGAAAAAGGCAATCCCACTGCATGGCATCGCGGAGGCGCTTGATGTAAGCGGCCCTGCTGATTTCCCGTGCACCGAAACTTTCCAGATGCCCCGTCACCCACTGGATATCGAGAAGGCCGAAGCCGCCGGAACGCAGGAGATCGACCAGCGCGAGCAGCGCGACCTTCGACGCCTCACTTATGCGCGAAAACATCGACTCGCCGAAGAAAGCGCCGCCGATCTGGACCCCGTAAAGGCCGCCGCAGAGCCGTCCGCCGGCCCACACTTCGATGCTGTGCGCCGCGCGCCCCGCGTGCAGATCAGAATAAACACGCGCGATGGACGGGTCGATCCAAGTCTCCCGCCGGTCGGCGCAGCCCGCGACAACTTCGTCGAAGGCGGTGTTCACTGTGACGTCGAAATCCAGACGCGGTAAAACGCGGCGGAAGCCCCGGGGCAGATGAAACGCGTCGAGCGGCAGCACGCCGCGCGGATCGGGGGAAAACCAGCGCAACCGGCCGTCCCCGCAGGCCATGGGAAAGAATCCGTCACGGTAAGCGCGAAGGACCGACACCGCGGTCAACCGCTCCGGCAAAAAGGACTGCGATACCAGGTCCGGCATGGGGAATAACCATTGCCCCAAAGCGGACTCGCGCGCAACAAGCACATTCCGCGATTGCCGAGGGACGCGCCGCCGCGTAAGCAGGAGGGTCAACCAAGCACCATCCGCCATGCCTGACAAATCCGATCCCAAGCCGCTGTCGAAAGTGGAAGAAATCAAAGCCGCCAGCCACTACCTGCGGGGAACCCTGACTGCGAGCCTTGAAGACCGCTCGACCGGCGCGATCTCGGACAACGACACAAACCTCAGCAAATTCCACGGCATCTACCAGCAGGACCACCGCGATCAGCGCAGCGAACGCAAGAAGGCCGGACTGGAGAAAGCATTCATATTCATGATCCGCATCCGCGTCCCCGGGGGAGTCTGCACACCGGAGCAATGGCTCAAAATCGACGCTTTGGCCGACAAATACGGCAGCCACACCCTCAAGCTGACCACGCGGCAGGCCTTCCAGCTGCATTTCATCACGAAGGACGTCCTCAAGACGACCATGCAGGGGATCAACGCCGCGCTGATGGACACCATCGCGGCCTGCGGCGATGTGAACCGCAACGTGATGTGCAATCCCAACCCCTGGCAGTCGGAACTACACGCGCCCGTGCTCGATGATGCCCGCGCAGTGAGCACCCACCTGACCCCGCGCACCCGCGCCTACCACGAGATCTGGCTCGACGGCGAAAAAGTCTCGGGGGACGAAGAGGAAGAGCCCATCTACGGCAAAACTTATCTCCCGCGGAAATTCAAGATCGGCTTCGCCATCCCGCCGAGCAACGATGTCGATGTCTACACGCAGGATCTCGGGTTCATCGCCATCGGGGAGAACGGGAAGCTCGCCGGCTACAACGTCACCGTCGGCGGCGGACTCGGCATGTCGCACGGGGACGCCAAAACTTATCCGCGCCTGGCGAACCTCATCGGCTTTTGCACCCGCGAGCAGGTCGTGGACGTGGCCGAAAAAGTTGTCATGGTGCAGCGCGATTTCGGCGACCGCACGAACCGCAAACACGCGCGGCTGAAATACACCATCGAAGACCGCGGTGTTGAATGGTTCCGCGACGAGCTGGAAAAACGCCTCGGCTACAAGCTCGGCGAGTCCCGCCCGTTCAAGTTCGATGACTCCGGCGACCGCTACGGGTGGACACGGGGAACCGACGGCCGCTGGCACTACACGCTTTTTGTGCAGAATGGACGCCTGCGCGACACGGATGAACTCAAGACCAAGACCGGACTCCGCGAGATCGCCAAGATCCACACCGGCGACTTCCGCCTCACGGCGAACCAGAACGTCATCATCGGCGGCGTGACCGACGAGGCCAAGCCGCGCATCGAGGCGCTGCTCGCTGAATACAAACTCGACCACCCCGAACGTCTCACCGGACTGCGGCTCAACTCCATGGCTTGCGTCGCCCTGCCGACGTGCGGTCTCGCCCTCGCCGAGAGCGAGAGGTATCTGCCCGACCTCGTCACCCAACTCGATGCCGTCATCGAAGAATGCGGACTTCGCCACGATGCCATCGTCGTGCGTATGACCGGATGTCCGAACGGGTGCGCGCGTCCGTATCTCGGCGAGATCGGCTTCGTCGGTCGCGCCCCGGGCAAATACAACATTTACCTCGGTGCGGCCTTCGACGGATCTCGACTCAACAAACTTTACAAGCCCTCCGTTCAGGCCGACCAGATCGTCGCGGAGCTTGCCCCGATCATCCGCCGCTACGCGAAAGAGCGCGAGGATGGCGAACGCTTCGGCAATTTCACCATCCGCGCCGGCTACGTCCGCCCGAGCACCGAAGGCCGACTCTTCCACGAAGAAATCATGGCCTGAGAACCATCGAATGCTTCACCGCAGGCGGAAACACAACTCTTGCCGCGAAAGGACCAAATTTCACCGCAGGAGCCGCGACGATGAGCGCGAGCAGGACTGAATAGTCCGTAGGATTCGGGTGTTTTGGTCAGTTTTTCTTGGGGCCTGATCAAGTTCTCGAAAGCGTGAAATAGCGCCCACGTCACCGAATGCCCGGTTGCACCGGGCGACTGCGAGCCTCGCCCGGGCTGCACCCGAAACGCTTCCGGAAGGCGCTCGCGAAATACTGGCTGGAATGGAAGCCGCAGCGGAAGGCGATCTCCGTGATGCGGATGGCGGGTTCTGCCCGGAGCATGGCGGCCGCTGCATCGAGGCGGCAACGGATGAGATACTCGACAGGCGGGCAGTTGACGATCTTCCGGCAGCAACTGGCAAAATGCGTGCGTCCAATCCCGCACGCTGCGGCCATCGTGTCGAGCGACCACGGCTCGTCGAGCCGGCGCGGCAGGTTGGCGAGAAACCAACGCACCGTCCGCTCGCTGCCGGGCACGGATGTGTCGAGTCGCGGGTTGCGCGATTCCAGCAGGCCGGCCAGCAGCAGGAGCAGTTCGCTGATGACCACCTTGAGCATCGCCCGGTTGGCCCCGCCGGCCCCCAGCGCGACGGCTGCATCGAGTTTCCGGAAACAAGCCGCGATGCTTTGGTTCGCACGCCAGACCGGACGCTCGTTGTGGCTGAGCTGCGCGGTGAGGCTCCGCCGGACTTTTTCCGGAGCGAGCAGCCACTTGGGCCAGCGCCATACCTGGTTTGGTCGGCGCACGCCCACGTCGAGGATGATCCATGAATAATGACTCGCTGGCACCATGGGCTGGCCCACACGGTGGCGCTGCCAAGGCCGGGTGATCGTGAGATGGCCCGGACCGACCTCGAAAGCTCCATCGTCCGTGGCGAACGGGATACGTCCCGCGTAAAGGTAGCCGATCTCGATGCCTTCGTTGCAATGCCAATCAAGACCCCACGATTGATCTGTCGCTGCGTTCCAAGACCCCACACTCAGCAGCTCCTTGAAATCATGCCGCGGCAGCCGGCCGCCCGGATAGGCGCCTTGTCCGAGCGCATGCAGGCGCAGGTCGCCGCAAGCCGCGGCGTTCTTCAGCGGCTCACATGTGTCGGCATGAAATAATTCGCGCTCGGTGCGGAAGGTGCGGCGCTTTTTCATGGCGCAAGGATGTGCAATATTTACCACTGGCCAACTTTGCAAGCATAGCGGCTCCAATTGGACGATATTCTTCCCTACGGTGAAACTGCTCCTGATTGGTCTCGCGCTGGCTCAGCTGGTAAGTCCCCTGCTCGCGGCTGGGGAATCCAGCGAAGCGGCAGCGCCTGCCGGTTTCTCGTGGTCACGCACGGACACCAGCCTCGCCCTTCGCCACAACGACAGGAGCGTCTGGCGGCTGGTGTTCGACCCCGCCAAGCCGAAGTCTTGGTTCCACCCCGTCTACACGGTGGACGGCGAGGTGCTGACTGCCTTCGAACCCGCCGATCACCCTTGGCATCGCGGCCTGTGGTGGTCGTGGAAGTTGATCAACGGTATCAACTATTGGGAAGAGGACTGGCGCGCCTTCGCCACGCCGCAAAGCCTTTGACCCGACATCCGACACCAGAACCATTCCAACCCATGAAAATCGGCTGCTTCGCCCTGATCCAACCTTTCTCGCCGATGCGGCGCCAGTTCGAACTGATCCGCCAACTCGGCTTCGACCATGCCGACCTGACCGACAACCACGACGGCGCCACGCTCGGCACCGAATACGGTTTTTCCGCGTCGTTCAGCTTGGACTCCCACCCGTCGACCATTCTCGATATGGTCAACGAGTTCGGCCTCACCCTCACCAGCGTCTGCGCGCACGCCAACCTTTTGGATCCCACCTCGCCAGACCGCTACGGCACGACTGAGATCATCAAGGCGCTCAAACTCGCCCATTTCCTCGGCGTGAAACAGGTCATCACCACCGAGGGCGACCCGAAGACGGACTTCGGCCACCGCCTGAGCGACGAGCAGCGACTGTTCTGCATCCGTGAAAAGCTCCACGAACCGGTGCGCTGGGCGGATTCTTTCGGAATTGAGCTTTTGTTGGAACCTCACGGCATCCTCACCGACACGGTCGATGGCATGAGCCGCATCCTCGACGCCCTCGGCCACGAGGGCACCGTCGGCATCAACCTGGACACCGGCAACTCGTGGTTGGGCGGAGGCGACCCAATCGAGTTCGTCAAAACCTTCGGATCGCGCATCAAACACGTCCACTGGAAGGACATGCCCGAGGAATGGCTGCCGGAACGCGGCACCCGCTTCGGCTGCGGCATGGGACTCATTCCGCTGGGCGACGGCCTGGTCGGCATCGAGGCCATCGTCAAGGAGTTGCTCGCCGCGGGCTTCGACGGCCCCACCACGCTTGAGGTCGCCGGCGAGGAGGCCGTCAAGGTTTCCGCAGAACGCCTGCGCCGGTGGGCCGCATGATACACCATCGCTTGACCCTCAACTTTCAACGCCCAAACCCGGAATGACAACCCGCCGCCGTTTTCTGCAAAACTCCGCCGCCGCACTCACCTATTTTTTGATGATGCCATCACGCCGCGCCGTGGGCGAAGACATACTGGGGCGCAACATCATCCGCCTGGGCCATATCGGCGTGGGCGGCCGAGGCAGCGGCCTGCTGCAAAATTTCCTGTCGGTTCCCGGGGCGCGCTCCGTGGCCATTGCCGACCCTTTCCGCCAGCGGCGTGAGGCCGCGGGACAGACAGTGATGCAAATTCAAGGCCACACGCCCAAGCTACACAACGACTTCCGCGAACTCCTCGCCGATCCCGACATCGACGCCGTCATCATCGCCACACCCGACCACTGGCATGTGCCCATCGGCCTCGAAGCGGTGCGCGCCGGCAAGGACGTCTACGTCGAGAAGCCGCTTGGCCACTCGCTGGCCCAGAACAAGGCAATGCTCGACGCATGCGTGAAGCACGACCGCATTTTCCAGTATGGCACCCAACAGCGCAGCCAGGAAATCATCCGCCGCGGTATCGAACTTGTCCTCAACGGTTACATTGGCGATATCGAGCACATCGACATCTGGGCTTACGAAGGGATAGGCGGTGGATCACTCGAGGAAATCCCCATCCCGGACGGGCTGGACTATGAACTCTACATCGGCCCCGCCCCGATGAGACCCTGCACCGAGGACCGCATCAAGAGTCCGGCCTCGTGGTTCTGCGCCGATTACGCGCTCGGCTTCATCGCCGGCTGGGGAGCGCATCCGCTGGACATCTCGCTCTGGGGGCTGGACTACGACCAGCAGGGGCCGTTCAAGATCCGCGGCACCGGCACTGTCGCCACACCGGACGCACTCTTCAACACCATCACCACGTGGGACGTCCGGATGGAGTTCGCCGGCGGCATCAAGACCCGCTTCATGAGCGATAACATCGCCAAGCCGGTGGTGGAGGCCTACCGGAAGGACTGGTGCCGCAACGGCACCACTTTCTTCGGCACAAAGGGCTGGGTGAGCCTGAGCCGCGAGGGATACGCCGCGAGCAACCCGGAATGGTTCCGGGTCAAGCATGGCCCGGATGCCAAACGCGTGCCTTATGACAACGACTACTACCGCGCTTTCGTCGATGCCGTCCGCCAGCACACGCCGTCGATCGGACCGATCGGCGATGCCGTGCGCTCGGACGCGTTGAGCCATCTCTCCGCGCTCGCCATCCAGTCCGGAGCGGAGGTCGTATGGGATCCGAAATCTTATCGCATCATCTCGCCGGAACCCCTCAACGAACGCACCAGCAACCCGGTGCGCGGGAACTGGGCGCAGGTGTGAACGGCACTCTTGCGTTGCCTGTAACGCGCACGGTTACACCATCTATGTTGGGGATTTGCCATTTCCATTCTACGGACTTGGTCCGACCAATGCGAATGACCTTGCATTCAAGGAAGGGGATCGGATCAAGGACACTTATACCGTCACGGCGCACGATTTGTGACGGTCTGCTTTGGCCACTCCCGAAAAGAGCAGCCCCGATTCTGACGATCGTGGCTCCTTGCCCAATGGCGGGGATGCCCGCCAGCAGATTATTCAGGTGAATATAATTTGTCCGCCGGCGGAGAGTTCGTAGAACTCGCCGACGGTGAGAACTTTTTCCACCTGCGGGCAGAAGTCCTCGGGCTTGAGATGGAACATATCCACCGTTGCCTTGCAGGCGTAGATCTTCCCGCCGGCGTCGTGAATCATCTCGATGAATTCCGGCACGGGCGGGATATCGAGCGCCTCCATTTCTTTGTTCATCATCCACGTGGCAAAGGCGGACATACCCGGCAGCGCACCGAGGATGGTGGGGAGCGGGAAGCCCTTGGCATCGGGGACGCGCATGGCGGGATTGCCGACCGTGGCGATCTTGATGCCGCCCATGTATTTTTTCAGGATACCGTAAAGACCGAAAAAGGTGAAAAAGAGATTCGCCTCGATGCCTTCCATGCGGGCGCCGTTGCCCATGATGAGCCCGGGATAAATCCCGTCCAGCGACCCCTTCGAGACGATGATGGAAACTTTTTTTATTTTGTCAGACATGGTTTATCGGATTGTTGGATTTTTTACACGCAGCTTGCGGGTTTGGGATAGCCGCTGATTTTGGCGGCCTTTTTGATCGGGCCGTCGGGAAAGAGAGAGTAAAGATCCTTGGTCGCGATGTTGCCGATCTTGTTCATTCGGCGCATTCCGGGAACGGCGCCGCGCTCCTTGAAGTCCTTGTCGATGAAATCGAGGATCTTCCAATGCGAGTCCGTGAGCGTGATGCCCTCCTCCGCGGCGAGCGCGGCGGCGACATCCTTGTTCCATTGGGCGTGATTCACGAGGTAGCCCTCGTCGTCGGTGTCCACGGGTGTTCCCGCGAATATTTTTGTAGGCATATACTGTGCGGTGTTTGTTGAGATTGCGATCGGCGGAAAAGGTTACGCGGCTTTGGACGGAAGATTTTTCCCGGCCATGGACATCTTATGGCCGACAAACGGTATCGGCAGTCCCGGAAGCAGCACATTCCAGTAAATCCATTTAAAGGCCATTTTGCCGAGGTGATTCAATCGTGACTCGGACAGCAGTTTCATCGGCCCGACGACGGGAAACGGGAAAGTTCCGGTGAGCGGCTCCTGGTCGTAATTGAAATCGAGAAGGAAACCTTTGCCGTGGCCCGACTCGATGAAGCAATTGGCGTGCCCGTCGAAATGCGCGGTGAGTTCCTCGCCGCGGATGTGGCCAAGAATGTTTTCCGTGAGAACTTCGCATTCGAAATGCGCCACCGATCCGGCTTTCGACGTGGGCACATCGGTGGCATCCCCGATCACGAAGATGTTCTTGTGCGCCTTGGACTGCAGCGTGTGTTTGTCCGTGGGGACGAAATTCATTTCATCGCCGAGTCCCGAACGCTCAATCATCGGGTCACCCATGTTCGGCGGAACAGTGACGAGAAGGTCGTAAGTCACTTCCTTTTCATCCCACGACACCATTCTGTGATCTTCCGGATCCACTCGCGCGATGGCGAAGTCGTGGACCACCGAGATCCGCTTCTCGCCGAGCAAGCGGCCGAGGATTCCGGACGCCACCGGCTTGGTGAACGCGCCGGACAGCGGCGTGACATAGCTGATGTCTGTTTTGTCGCGCAACCCGTGCTGCGTCAGCCATGCATCGGCGAGAAAGCAGAACTCGAGCGGTGCCACCGGGCACTTGATCGGCATCTCGCAGACGTGAACGACAAGGCGTCCGCCCTTCCAAGACTTCAACCGCGCGGCAAGAGCTTTCGCACCCTCGAAAGTGTAAAATTCATGGATGTTCTTGCGCCAGTCGGGGCCGGCCATCCCCTCCACCTGTTCCGGTTCCGGATGCACACCCGTTGCGACGATGAGAATGTCATAACCTGCCGCATTGCCGTTTTTGAGCAGCACGCGGTTCGCATCCGCATCGACGCGATCGACCTCGGCTTCGGTGTATTCCACCCCCTTGGGAATCACGCGACCCATGGGGCGGTAAACATCTTTCTCCGAGTAAATGCCGAACGGCATGAAAAGAAACCCGGGCTGATAGTAGTGGTCAAGGGCGCGGTCGATGATCCGGATGTTCCACTCGTTCCCCGGAAGTTTTTTGCGCAGATGGCTGGCCATCATTGTCCCGCCGGTTCCGGCGCCCAAGATGAGGAGTGTTTTCATTTTTCGGATGCCAGGAATTCGCGACGCAGAAAACGGATCATTTTCCGGACACGTTCATCGGCGAGAAAGTATATGATGTTGCGCTGCTCGCGGCGGTGTCCGACCACCCCGGCCATGCGCAGGATTTTCAGCTGCTGCGAGGTGTTCGACAGATTGCCGTGGCCGACCACCCCGGCGATGTCCCGCACGCAGAAGTCGCCGCGGGCGAGGAGGCAGATAATCCGGAAACGCACCTTGCCCGAAACGAGATGAAGCAAGTCGAGCACCTTGCCGCACACCGCCTCGTTGCGCCCCAACTCGAGCTTCATGGCATGGCACTGACGATTCATTGATTGCTAAACTATTGAATCTTTTCCGATTGTCAAGCAGCGGCCCTGGCCGCGCTGCTCGTCGGCTTCGAAGGAAAGCGTTCGGACGAGTCGGGCAACACAGCGGCGGTGGATATCTCAGTCGTCAAACGGGACGGCGTGTGGCGCGCGCTCTCGCTCCGCGTGACGCGCGGCAACTTAACCGACGAAACGCCGCCGGATACGGCACCACCGGACGCGACACCGTTGGATGCGGCCTGGCAAAATTTCCAAGCAAACGGCGAAGGCAAAATATCGGTCGAATTGCGCAACAAGCAGCCGGGGAAGATCTCCGTGCGCCTCACGCGGGAGGGACAGTCATCCGATTACGTTCCGGTGGAAAAAGAATAATCCGGCGACACGGCCATGGTGGTGGACCGCACCGACCACAATCCGATGGAGCAAGCGATCCGCTCCTTGGCAAGTCAGACCGGCTCGGGCTTCAAGCCGCGCAATTCCAGCAACCGCCGGAGCACATCCTCGATGAGATTGCTCGGGCATGAAGCGCCCGCGGTGATTCCGACGGTGACGGGGCCGGACGGCAGCCAGTTGTCCGCGGAAACCTCCTCGCGGCTATGCGTGTCGAAGTGGCGGATACGCGCTGCCGACTCCAGGCACGATGCGTTGACTATGAAATAGGTCGGGGCTTTTTCCTTCCCCATATCTGCGAGGTGCGTCGTGTTGGAGCTGTTGTAACCGCCGACCACGAGCATGAGGTCCGGCGGATCGGCCAGCAGCTCGACGAGTGCATCCTGTCTCTCCTGCGTGGCCCCGCAGATCGTGTCGAAGACGCGGAAATTTTCCTCCGCACCGTCGCGCGCCTTCACCGCCTCGCGGATGCGCCGCTGCACTTCCTCGGTCTCGGTGCGGAGCATGGTCGTCTGGTTGGCAACCCCGACTCGGCGCAGATGAAGGTCGGGGTCGAATCCTTCCGAAACGGCCGCACCGCGGAATTTTTCCAGGAAAGCCTCACGGTCTCCGCGACCGCGGATGTAATCGCAGACCATGTCGGTCTCGGCGAGATCGTAAACGACAAGAAAATGGCCGGCCCCGCCCGCGCTTCGCGCCCGCGAACTGGTGGCGCGCGTTTCCTCGTGCTCGGCTTTGCCGTGGATGACGGAAGTCACGCCGTCATTGGCGTATTGACGGACACGTTTCCACACGCTCATCACGTCGCCGCAGGTGGTATCGACGATGCGGCATCCCCGCGCCTTGATGCGCTCCTGCACGGCAACCTCGGCACCGAAGGCCGGAATAATGACCACATCCTCGGCGCCCAGCCCGTCGATTTCCGACGGTTTGTTCCGCACGTCGAGGGTCCGGATACCCATGGAAGCGAGCTGCGCGTTGACATCCGGATTGTGGATGATTTCGCCGACGAGAAACACGTTGCGGTCGGCGAAAACTTTGCGCGCGGCGTAGGCGAGGTCGATGGCCCGTTCGACGCCGTAACAAAATCCGAACTGTTTGGCCAGACGCACGGTGACATCTCCGAAACGCCGCACCCCGCCGGACACCCGCAGTTCTTCCACCAGCGGGCTGTGGTAGTGCGATTCGACGGCGGCCTGAACGGCTTCCA
Organism: Chthoniobacterales bacterium; assembly: GCA_018883245.1. Taxonomy (NCBI): domain Bacteria; kingdom Pseudomonadati; phylum Verrucomicrobiota; class Spartobacteria; order Chthoniobacterales; species Chthoniobacterales bacterium. Next base: position 70,844 of record VEQL01000007.1, on the reverse strand, counting down.
TCACCTCAGGGGTGCGTAGATTGACACGTTCGTGCGCGGTGGCCATGGCATGCCAATGTAGCGCGCGGGCGCGGGGACGTCCAAGGTCGAAGCGCCGGTTTCTTGCATCCGGCCGGCGGCGCATTATCTTCTGACGTTCCTATCATGGACCGCGAAAGCTTTCTCTACGCCTTGGAGAACACCAAGACCCACGTCGAACCGTCGGGCCTCATCGAGACCTTCGGTTCGACGGTGTTCGACTTCGTGCTGGTGAGCGAGTTGATGGACGAGGTCAACCGCGTGCGCCTGCGCCGCGGGACCCTGCAGGCGCAGCGTCCGCGCATCGTCGCCCCGCACCACTTCGCCAAGATCATGCTCGACGGTTTCGGCGAGAAGGCGCGGGAATTCGCCGACTGGCTCGAGGATCAGGGTGAGCACCTCAAATTCCTGCGCTACGGGTTCCAATTCACCAAGAGCAACATGCAGGAGGAGGTTGTCAGCGGGGGGCTCGACCGGGTGATTGACCGCGCGGTGCGCGAGGCCCGGGAAGACGGAGCGGTGCGGCGCGCGGTAATCGAAAGCGTCGATGACGCATGGGAGGTTTCGCTTTTGAAGCTCGCGGTGGACACAGCCCAGCGCTCCGCCGGGGAAAACGTCGAGGAGTGGAAAAAGCGGGGATTGATCTGAGCACGACGCGCATTTTTGTGCTGTCTGCCGGCCCCGTCCGCGCCAGAATAACCGTCCCATGAAAGTCCAACCGCTGGATTTCGAAAAACCGATCGCCGAACTGGAGGAGCGACTGGAGGAGCTGCGGGAAAAAGCCGTCGGCACCGACCTCGGCGTTGATCCCGAGGTGCGCAAGATCGAGGAAAAGATCGGTGCGCTGAAGAAGGAAATCTACAGCAACCTGTCCGCTTGGCAGCGCGTCCAGATCGCGCGTCACACGGCCCGCCCCTTCGCCCTCGACTACCTGGCCCTTTGCTTCAGCGATTTCACCGAGCTGCACGGCGACCGCCTGTTCGGCGACGACGCCTCGATGCCCTGCGGACTGGCCAAAATCGACGGCCGTCCCGTCGCCGTGGTTTCGAACCAGAAAGGTCGCGACACCAAGGAAAATCTCATGCGCAACTTCGGCAGCGCGCACCCCGAGGGTTACAGGAAGGCCCTGCGTGTCATGCGCATGGCCGAGAAGTTCGGGCTGCCGATCATCGCGCTGGTGGATACACCCGGCGCTTTTCCCGGGATCGGGGCCGAGGAGCGCCACATCGCCGAGTCCATCGCGGTGAACCTGCGCGAAATGATGCTGCTCAAGACTCCGGTGATCGCGGTCATCATCGGCGAAGGCGGTTCGGGCGGCGCGCTGGGCATCGGCGTGGCCGACCGCGTGCTCATCATGGAAAACGCTTATTACTCGGTGATCAGCCCGGAAGGATGCGCCGCCATTCTTTGGAAGCACCGCAGCCACGCGCCCGAAGCAGCCGAGGCGCTGAAACTAACGGCCGTCCACCTCAAGGAACTCGGCGTGGTGGACGGCATTGTTACGGAACCCCAGGGCGGAGCGCACCACGATCACAAGGCGGCTGCCGCCATGCTGCGCGCGGCCATCGTGAAAAATCTCGATGAGCTTGCGGCGGAACCCGTGTCAAAGTTGCTCGACCAGCGCTACGAGAAATTCCGCCGTATCGGCGTTTTCAGCGAGAGCTGAAGATCACGGAGTGGCCGGAGGGGCCGGTGCGATGAGGCTGCCCGGGCCCAGAGCCTGAAGCTCGCTCTTTCGCTCGAGCGGATGTTCGCCGGGCGTGAGAGGAATGGTGAGAATTTCGTCGCCGCGGGCCACGCGCACATCGACCGGCTCGCCAGCCGTGAGGAAAAAGGAGGCGTCGAGCGTGTCCTCCGGCTCGCGGATTTCGATGGCGCCGACCTGCAATATCACATCGCCGGTGCGGAATCCCTGCGCCGCGGGACCCGACTGGTCCACGACATCGATGGCCATGCGCGAACCGCGGATGGCTACCGGCATTTCCTCCACCGTCACCCCTGCCCATCCGTGCCGCACGTCGCCGAATCGTTCGTAGTCGTTGCGTGCCTTCTCCGCCGCACGCATCGGTAGAACATAGCACCCGTCGTCATCCTCGAACCCGCTGACCAGAATGCCGACCGCCTCGCCGTCGAGGTTGAGCACCGGACTCCCGCCCTGCCCGCGTTGCACCGGGATGTTCGCGCGGATGTGGGTGGTGGTAAAAAATTTCCCGTTGGACTGGCGGTCGAAGCCGCCGATCACGCCGAAGCTGGGCGCGGCATCGTGGTCGAAGGGAAATCCCACCACCACGAGCGGTGAAGCAACCTTGAGGGCCCGGCAGTTGCCGACGGGCAAGAATGGCGTGGCGCCGCTGTCGTCGATTTTGATCAGTGCCAGACCGCTGCGGGGGTCCTTGGTCAGCAAGCGCGCGGGCAGGCGTTTGTCCCCGCGGGTGACAGTGATGCTGATTCCATCGCCCACCACCGAAGAGAGCGTGTAGATCAGGCCCGTGGCGTCGGCGAAAAATCCCGTGCCGGCCACTTTGCCGAGTTCGTCGTTGGACTCGACGCGCACCACCGCCGGCGCGCTCTGCTCGAAGACGCGGGCCACCGTGGTCTCGATGGCGTCGGCCATCGCATCCTCATCGAGCGCGGCGGGCGGCGCGGCATTTTCCGCTCGCAAGCCGGGCGAAACGACAAAGGCGCCGCCGAGCGCGGCGCAGAGACTAAAAACTGTAAGGCGACTCATAGCTCACCGGCCGTGCCTCGAGAACATAGTGCGGCGGAAAATCGGAACGAGAGGAGGCGGGCAAGCGGATGTCGCCGCTGCCGGACGGGAGCACGTTGACCGTGGGACGCGGGTTGTTGAGGGCCAGCGATGTGCCGGCCGGAGCTTCCCCGTTCTGCGTGACAAGAATGGCGGTGGACAAAACGACCGCAGCCGCGGCGACCGCCGCATAAGCCAGACGCGGAACATGAAACTCGGGGAAGGCATTGACGATCCTTTCCCACACAAGACTCCATGCCGGCTGACGGAGAAGATCGGCACGCTGGCGCTCGTGAAATTGATCGAGGAAGCGCTCGAAGTAATCGGGCGAGGGATGCTCGTAGCGTTTCAGGCGGAGAAGCCTGTGGATGTCAGGGTTCATAATTCAAGAGGCCAGGAATTCCTGCAGGTAGTTTTGCAGTTGGCGGTGCGCGTAAAAAAGACGGGAGCGGACGGTGCCTTCGGAGATCCCGAGGATTTTTCCGATCTCGGCGTGGGGCATGCCTTGAATGTCGAACATTGTGACCACAGCTCTGTGTTCATTCGACAGCTTCATCATGGCGTCGTTCAATCTTTGCTGCAGCTCTTTGAGATTCACTTCTCGTCTTGCATCCGGTCCGGAGGTCATTTCGATGAAGTCGGCATCGTTTTGGATGCCGTTGTCCACGTCATCCAAGCTCATTTGGTAGCTGCGGGACCGCTTTTTCAGAAAATTGATCGTCATATTCGTGGCGATCGTGTGGAGCCAGGTATAGAAACTGGATTTGCCGCGGAACCCTTTGATCGAGCGGTAGGCTTTGGAGAAGATGTCCTGCAGCAAGTCGTTGGTGTCCTCGTGGTTCGAGGTCATGTTGTAAACCAAGCCGTAAAGCCGCGGACTGTATTTGCGGACGAGGTGATCGAAAGCGCGAGGGTCGCCGGCTTGGGTGCGGGCGACCAGATCCTCGTCTTTGATTTCCTGCTCTTCGACGACCTCGGCCATGGGGAAACGAGACACTACCAGACCCGCAGGTGCGGGGGGAAGCGGCGAGAATCTCAGCGGCCCACGAGGCCCCGGGCCAGCGCCGCTTCAAGCAACTGCCGGAGGACGGGTGCCGCACGCCGCCCCGCTTCCATCACTTCGTCGTGCGCCAGCGGTGCGGCCGCAACGCCAGCCGCCCAGTTGGTCAGACAGGAAAAGGCCGCCACCTTGAGTCCGAACGCGCGGGCTTGGATTGCCTCGAACGCCGTGGACATCCCCACGGCGTCAGCCCCGAGGGTGCGGAGCATTCGCACCTCGGCCGGCGTCTCATATTGGGGCCCTGGCACGCACGCATAGACGCCCTCGTGCAAAACGATGCCCTGCCCGCGCGCGAGGCCGGCGAACAACCCGCGCAGATCGCGCGAGTAAACTTCCGACATGTCGAAAAAGTTCGGTCCGCCAACAAGCGGCGATGCGGCGGTGAGATTGATGTGGTCGGAGAACATCATCCATCCGCCCGGAGGAAATGCAGGGTTCAGGGTTCCGGCGGCATTGGTCAGCAGAAGCACTTCCGGCCCGAGCGAGGCCATGAGACGGACGTGGGACGCGACCTCACGCGGCGAATGGCCTTCGTAATAATGCACACGCCCCATGGCGAGGAGCACGGGGACGCCGCAGATTTCCGCGCCGACGAATTTTCCTGTATGGCCCGGGACAGCGGATACTGGCAACCCGGGAATGTCCGTGTAAGCGACCTCGAAGAGCCGGTTGCAGCGATCGGCAAAACCGCCCAGTCCCGAGCCGAGAACAAGCGCGACCCGCGGACGGAAATCCGCAATCTCGCGCGGGATGCGGGGAAATTCGGGCGGCGGCGGATTTTGCTTCATCTCGCCACTTTGCGCGGCCGCTCAGACGGCTTTGATGAGGACCGAGGAATTGTGCCCGCCGAAACCGAACGAGTTGCTCAGTGCGACAGTCACCTTGTGCTCGCGCGCCTTGTTCGGCACATAGTCGAGGTCGCACTCGGGGTCGGGATTGTCGAGATTGATCGTGGGCGGCACGATGCCATCGCGCATGGCCATGACGCAGGCGGCCATCTCCACCGCGCCGGCCGCGCCGAGGAGGTGGCCGGTCATGGACTTGGTCGAACTCACCAGAACCTTGGAGGCATGGGCACCGAAAGCGTGTTTCACGGCCTTGGTCTCGCAGATGTCACCGATGGGAGTCGAGGTGCCGTGAGCATTGATGTAATCGACGTCGCCCGGGTTGATCTTGGCGTGATCCATGGCCATGCGCATGCAGCGGGCGGCTCCCTCACCCTCCGGCATCGGGGCGCTCATGTGGTAGGCATCGGCAGTGAGCCCGTATCCTGCGATCTCGCAGTAAATTTTCGCCCCGCGCCTTTTCGCATGCTCGTATTCCTCGAGGATGAGGACGCCCGCGCCTTCGCCCATGACGAAACCGTCGCGGTCCTTGTCGAAAGGGCGCGACGCTTTTTCCGGCGCGTCGTTGCGCAGGCTCAGGGCGCGCATGGCCGAGAAGCCGGCGATGCCGACCTGCACGATGCAGGCCTCGCTTCCACCGGCGAGCATCACGTCGGCATCCCCGAATTTGATGATGCGCCAAGCCTCGCCCATGCAGTGGTTGGCCGTGGCGCAGGCGGTGACGATCGCCATGTTCGGTCCACGAAGACCGTGCTCCATGGAAATGAAGCCGCTCGCCATGTTGCTGATCATCATCGGGATCATGAAAGGCGAGGTGCGATCGGGGCCGCGCTCGAGCGTTTTGGCGATCTGCTCTTCCATCGTGGCCAAGCCGCCCACCCCGCTGCCGATCATCACGCCGGCGCGGTCCAGATCGGTGGCCGAAAGATCGATGCCGGAATCGTCCAAGCTCATTTTGGCCGCGCCCACGGCGAGTTGCGTGTAGCGGTCCGTGCGGCGCACATCTTTGGGCGTCTTGTAATATTTCACCGCGTCGAAGCCGCGCACTTCGCCGGCGATCTTGCAATCCACCCTCGCGGCGTCGAACAAGGTGATGGGACCTATGCCGCTGCGTCCGGCTTTGAGGCTTTCCCAGAAAGTCGGCAAGTCGTTTCCAATCGGACTGACGACTCCGATACCCGTGATGACAACGCGGCGCTCGTTCATAAGCAAAGCGGTTATTGCTACGCCACGGCACGGCGCTTTGGCGAGGCCAAACGGCCGGGATTTTGAGCGGGCGAGACCCGTGCGATCGACGCGCCCTAAAGATCATTGGCGCGGCCGGAGGGCTCGTTCCAAGCGCCGCAGCTCGGGCAGCGCAGGAGCGATCCGGGCGGCGCCTGTTTTTTTCTCAACCACGACGCGCAAAGCCGGCATTGGAAAAGACCGTTCCTTTCCGCGCGGCGGTTTTTCCGTCGGCGCCGGGCCGAGCCGAGCCAAAGAAGGACAACAACCGCGAGTCCACCGACCGCATAAAGCAACGGCAGCAAATGCAAGCTCGCCCGGATCACGGCCCTGTCTCCCCCGGCGCCCACACGATCCGGAGAACTCCCCGGTAATCCCGCGGCGAAGAGCCGAACCGCGAACGAAGCACAGCCCGCTGGGCGGCGAAGTCGAGAGCGGGCACACCGCAACTGCGCAGAACCCAAGCATGGCGCGCCTGGCCGGCGGAATCGACCGAGACGAGCAATTCCGTCGGCAGGCCGGGCGGATCCGCGGGCGCGGCATCGCGCAAGCGCCCGAGGAATTCCGCGGTGATCGAAGGACCGTCCTGCTCGAACCGCGCGGAGATTTGGGCGGGAGCGGGAGCGACGGCACGTGCGCGGGGCGACGGAATCGGCTGCTCGGAAACCGGCGGCAGCGCGGGAACCCAAGCTTCCGGCAAAGAAGCCGCAGGCGCGGGAACCAGCGGCGGCATCTCCGGTTGCAAGGCGGACCGCAGGACTTCACGACGCTGCACGGGCAGGATGCGGTCGCGGTATCGCCCGGGCTGCAACCACGACGGATCGCGTGCGGCAAGCAGGATGGAATCCTTGCCGGACGGCCAAACCGTGACCTCAGCCGGCAAAGGAGGAAGCAGATCACCGCGCAAAGGCAGCGGTCCGCGCACGAAGTAAACGGCGGCCAGATGGACCGCGAGTGAGATCACGATCATGGCCGGAAGCACCAGACGGATCTGGTGGACCGAAGGCCAATGAAAAACCTGCAGGAGTTGTGCGGGCTTGATCATGGCGGCGGAGCGGCGGGACGCGTCGCGGCCAGAGCGACGGAAAACCCTCCCTCCAAGGCCATGTCCGTCACTTGGGCCACGAGCGAGAGCGGCGCATCGGTGTCGGCCTTGATCACCACGTGGCGCGAAGATGCACGGCGCGCCTCGAGCCTCGCGCCGAGTTGGGCAGGTTCGACCGCGCGGTCCTCGAAATAAACCGTCGCCCCCGGTCCGCCGGTGACGGAAACCACCAGCGGATCCTGCATGGCCGGCAGAAGAAAACGCGATGTGGGCAACGTCACGGCGATGCCCGGCTGCATGAGGAACGAAGTGGAAAGCAGAATAAAGAAAACCAGGAGCAGGACGACGGTGATGGTCCCGGCAAATACGGGCACCGCGCCGCGCAACCGGAATGCGCGGACAAGCCTCATGCCGTCGCGGAAGGCTCGCTGTCCACCGCGAGAATCTCCGCCGCCGGAAGGGTGCGGTTCTTGAGCAGATTCACCATCTCGATGCCGGCACGCTCCATGTCATGCACGATATCCTGCACACGCGAGGAAAGGTAGCTCGCGCCGACGAGCATCGGGATGGCAACGGCCAATCCTGCGGCCGCGGAGATCAGGCTCTGGTAAACGGCGCCGGAAAGATCCGCCACCGTGGCATAGCCGCCCTGCGTGGACACGAGGTAAAAGGCTTCGAGCAACCCGAGCACCGTGCCGAGCAAACCCAGCAGCGGGGCCACATAAGCGAGCGCCGCGAGCAAGGGCAGATGGCGCTCCAGTCGCGGAATCTCGAGCTGACCGGCCTCCTGCACGATATCGCGCAACTCGCTGCGAGGACAATCGCGCGCCAGCACCGCACTCAAGGCCACGCGCGCCACCGGGCCCGGCGTGGCGATGCACTGCTGCCGCACCTCGTCATGGCGTTCGTCGCGCACAAGGTTGGCCAGGCCGCGGAGAAACTCACCCACGCGGACTTCCGCGCGGTGCAGATAGATGAGCCGCTCGAGGAAAACAGCCAACCCGATCACGCTCAACCCGAGAATGACCCACATCACGGGTCCGCCTTTTTGCATGAGATCCAGCATCACGGGCATCATTCAAAGGCGGGCCGTCCGCGGCAATCCCGTTTTGTGCGGCAACCGCGGGCGCGCGGATAAAAAAAAGACCGAGACCCGCGCGGGCCCCGGTCTTTTTCGAGGAGGAAAGCGTCAGTTGGCGGTTGCGACCACATTGACCCGGCGACCGCCGCGATCGAATTGGACGACACCGCTCTCCAAAGCAAAAAGTGTGAAATCGCGTCCGAGGCCCACGTTGTTGCCCGGGACGAATTTGCGCCCGCGCTGGCGGACGAGGATGTTTCCGGCGAGCACTTCCTGACCGCCGAATTTTTTCACGCCGAGGCGTTTGCTGACGCTGTCGCGTCCGTTCTTGACGCTGCCTTGTCCTTTTTTATGGGCCATACGAAACGATGGGTCAGAGTTTGATTTCGCCGACCTTCACGCGGGTCAGCTTTTGCCGGTGGCCCACCGTGCGGTGGTAGCCCTTGCGGCGTTTGAATTTGTAGGAGACGAGCTTTGGTCCCTTGCGCTGTTCGACGACCTCGGCGGTCACCTTGGCACCTTTGACCAGCGGCTCGCCGATTTTCACGCCCGAGTCGTCGGCGGCGAGGAGCACTTCCTCGAAAACGGTTTTGTTGCCGGGCTCGAGGTCGAGAAGTTCGACATCGAAAACGTCGCCGGGTTGCACGCGGAACTGGCGACCGCCGCTTTGGATGATTGCGTAAGCCATAAATAAATCCAACGAAAGGGTCGGGAATCCTACCGGCGGACCGCGCAGGCCGCAAGAACTTTGTTGCGGAGCGGCCGGCGATTTTCCGGTTTGCCAGCGAGGGGCGGGGCAGACACCATGCCACCTGTATGAAGCATGTCCTCACGATCGTCCTGCTCGGCCTTGCCGGGTGCGCCACCCTGCAGCAACCGCAAGTCGATCCCAAAATCCTGAATGAATTCACCTCCCGCGGAGTGTCCGACGCTATCGTTTTCCAGGTGCGCGAAGGCCTCCCGCTCAGCACCGGCCAGGTCGCCGAATGCGTGCGCAAGGGAGTCCCGGGCCCGGGTCTCGTGAGCTACATGCAGAGCACGCGCAAGGCCTACAATCTCAGCAACGCGGACATCGCCAACCTGCGCTCGGCCGGTGCACCGGCACCGCTTATCAACTACATGCGCCGCTCCTACGATTATTACACCAAGGGACCGAAAGCCGTCGATCAGGGCCATCCGTATTTCGCGACGCAGAACTACAGCCGTTACGGAGGCCTACGCGCGCCGTTCGCCTACGCGCCGCCGCAAGCGGACACGTTTTTCGATTCGGCCTACGAAGACGAGCTCTACAGCCCGTTCTCCTACGAGTAAGCAGCATCCAAAGCCGGCCCAACCGCACGGCGTCGCCTTCCCGTCCACGCCCATGGCGCGCGTGGTGGGAACGGTGGCGGGATTCCAGGTCGAAAACTCGCAGCGCGCCGAAAACGTCGATCACTTTTTTGTCACTGTCGAGGCAGGGCTCTCGCTCCCGGTTGTCCTTTCCCTCAACACGCTGTCGTTCCGCAACCGCGTGGCCGGGCACGATCCGCGCATCCGTCTGGCTTCTCTTCGCTGGCGCTGGACTCACCTGCCGCCGCGCGGGCTGTATCCGTTGGAACACTTCGACTACGAGACGGTCGAGTTGCTCGAGAACGTCGAATACCGCCTGCTCGGCCGCGTGGAAATGGAGGAATATTTCGCGCTGCATTGCGCGAACTGCCGGCTCGTCGAGGCGTGGGGCGTTGCCTACCACCGCACCCAACCCGGGCTGCACCAGATCCACTCGCGGCGCGCGAGCTGCGCCGTGCACGAGGATATGCGCGGGCGCGACGGGGCGGTGCGGTTTTATTTCGACGAGGACCAGCGCAGCGAACTCGCCCTGCTCAAATTCTGCGGGCAGTAAGGGCGTTTGCGGGACATTGCGCGACGCGTGCCGCGCAAATAAACCTTTTGCATGACGGCCCAATCACGGCCCCGCATTCCTCTCGCCGGGGCGGCCCTGGCGGCGACAGCCGGAATCATCGCGGCAAGCTATTCGAACGCGGACGCGGTTTGGCTTGCCGCGGCGGCGCTCGGCACCCTGCCCTTCGCCTTGCTGCGGCGGGGATCGGCCGCGCTCTATGTGGCGACGGCCCTGGCCTTCGGCGCTGCGCACGTCTGGCAGTCGCGGCAAAATCCTTGGCGCGCATGGGCCGACACCGTGGCCGCAGAGCCGCGCGTGCTGGAAGTCACGGGCATCATCGACGACGCGCCCCAAGAAATCGTCCCCGGCATTTGGCGCACGCCCTTGCGCACCACCCAGTGGATCATCGACGGACGCGAGATCGCCGCGCACGGCAAAGTGCTGGCGCGCTGGAAAACAGGCGATGCGATCCCCGCTTACGGCGACAAGTGGCGGATCGAAGGCGTCGCTATAAAGCCGGAGCCGCCGCGCAATCCGGGTGAGTTCGATGCCGCGGCGCACTGGGCAAGGCAGGGAATTTTCTTGGAAGTCCGCGGTGCGCGGGATGCGAAAGCCCAACTTCTCGAGCGCGGACAAGGATCGCCGATCAAACACGCCGCCCTTGCTGCGCGCGCCTGGATGCTCGGGACGCTCGCGCTGGGGATATCGGATGCTCCGGCCATCGGCGCGCTCGTGGCTGGAATCACACTCGGCGCACGTGCGGAGGACGCGGATCAGTTCGCCGATACTTTCCGCCAAACAGGAACCTTCCATCTTTTTTCCGTCAGCGGATTGCATGTCGGAATGTTCGGGCTCATCGCTTGGCTCGCCTTGCGCCCGCTCGGCATGACGCGCCGGAGTTCCGTGCTGGTCATTGTGCCGCTGTTGTTTTTCTACGCCCTGGTCACCGGGGCCTCGCCGCCGAGCCTGCGCGCGGCCTTGATGATCTCGGTCGCGTTCGGCGGAATGTTGCTCGACCGGGAGGGAAGTCCGGCCAACAGCCTCGCGGCCGCGGCCTTGTTGTTGCTTGCCTGGGATACCAACCAGCTCTTCACCGCGGGATTCCAGCTTTCGTTTCTCATCGTCGCGGCGATCTTTCTTCTCGCTCCGGCCTTGCAGGAATTTTTCACCTCGCGCCTGCGTCCCGATCCGTTCCTGCCGCGCAGACTTTACAACCGGCGGCAGAAAACGGCTTCCAACGCAGGTCATGCCCTCGGCACGACCTTGGGCGTATCGACTGCGGCGTGGCTGGGAAGCCTGCCTTTGACCATCGCGATCTTCCACCTTGTCCCGTTGATCTCCGTGCCTGCCAACCTCTGCGCCGTGCCGCTGGCCTTCGCCATCCTCGCGGTGTCGATGCTCTCGCTTGCCGCCGGACTGGCAAGTCCGTGGATGGCCGCGGTGTTCAACAACACGAACTGGGGGCTCGCCCATGTGCTGCTGGCTGTCGTGCAGGGCGCTGCGAACATACCGGGCGCCTACGTTTACCTCCCGCCGGCATGGCTGCAGCCGCCCGCCAGGCTCACCGTATTCGACCTTGGCACCGGCGGCGCGCAGCTTCTTCGGACGCGCACAGCGGCGTGGCTGTTCGACACGGGGACCGAGCGCGATTTTCTGCGTGTTATAGAGCCCAATCTTCGCGCCGCGGGCGTGGGGCGCTTGGATGCGCTGGTCGCCACCCACGGCGACACGGAGCACATCGGCGGCGCCATCGCATGCGTCCAGGCTGCGGCACCGCAGCGCATCATCGATTCCGCGCTGCGCGACCGCTCGCCCGCGCGCAGGCGTTTGCACGATCTGCTCGCCAGGCAATCACGACCGAAGTCGGTGGCACTGCCTGGTGATTGTTTTGCCGCGGGAGAGGACACTTTGGTTCGCGTGCTCGCCCCGGCGGACACGGCCCGGACCTCCGATGACCAAGCGCTTGTCTTATCGATCCGGACGCGCGGATTCAAAACACTGCTGATGTCGGATGCGGGGGCAAAGACCGAGGCTGACTTGTTGCGAAATCACGGCGCCGAGCTGGAGTCCGATATCCTGGTGCTCGGCCGGCACGGCGAGGACATCTTTGCCACGCAGGAATTTCTCGAAGCGGTCCGTCCGCGGCTCATTGTTCTCGCCCAAACGGATCCCTTCCGCGACGGCAGCGACGAGAAGGCTCTGCGGGAGCGCCTCGAAGCCACCGGGGCGGATGTCTTCGACCAAAGCGAGTGCGGGGCGGTGACGGTGAATTTCTCGGGCGATCGGGCGATAGTGCGCGGATTCCTCGATGGCAGGGACTGGATCCTGAACCGCGAATAGCGGGGGGATTTTGCGTTGACCCGCAGGCAAAAATCAGCAATTCAAATATGCATCTTAGTTATGAGAATCACTATATTATTAGTTTTAGGTGTATTGGCCTCAACGAGTTCGGCGTTGCTTGCCCACGGTCCAACGCACGCTTCCCGCAGCGTGGAGCGTTCGGTGGTGGACGAGACCTTGGGGCTTCAGCCCGACGCGCAGCCTGCAAATACGGAGGAGATGGCGCGCAAATGGGCGGCGCAGTTCACGACCGGATGGGAGAGCCGGCATGTCCACTATGGCGTGGATGAAACCGGCCCGGGCGGCGCGTATGTCAACGAGGCCGCTGTGCAAGTCGGCGGTTTTGACTTTTCGGTGTGGAACGGGCTCGGATTGGGCAACGACTTCCTCGAGTGGGATTTCACCGCGGCCTACGAGATCGCCGTCGGCCCGGTGTTTGTCATCCCCGGCTACAATTTTCGCTACTTTCCTGCGCGCAGCGAAACGGGCGGAGAATCGCAGGCCCACGAGGAGCACGGGGAAGAGGAGGAACAGCACGAGGAGGAGGCCGAACCGCACAGTGGCCACGCTCACAACACGCATGGTAACGAGCTTTTCGTCAGCTTCGGCACGACGGCGGTTCCTTACGTCATACCGAGCGCGAATTTCATCTGGGATTTGAACAACAATCCCGGCGGTTTTCTCGAGCTGCGCCTCGATGGCGATATTCCGGCTTACAAGGATGTGGTGAATCTGCAGCCTTACGCGCTGCTCGGCCTGAATTTCGGCTACAACACGTCCGATTACTACGGCTGGAACAATTTCCAGTTCGGCGGACAAGTCACTTGCCGCATTTGCAAATGGCTCTCCGTTTTTGCGGGTGTGAACTATTCGGTCGCCCTCGAAGCTTTGCAGCAGACCGGCCAGGAAAACGTGGCGTGGGCGAATGTCGGGCTGAACTTCGCTTATTGAACAGTCAATACCACCAGTCGCGCTGGCCGGATTTTTTCGCCGCTGCGGAGGCCGGGGAACGCGGAGCTTCGTCGGCCCCGGGTTTTTCAAGCAGGTGGGCGGGAATCTCGGCGATGAAGCGCGAGCGGCGCTGGAACGGCTCGCCGTATCCGCTGTTCAGGCGGATTTGCGGGTAGCAAAGATGCAGGTGGTCGCGTCCGCGCGTGACCGCGACATAAAACAGCCGCCGCTCTTCCTCGAGCGAGTTGGAGTTTTCCAGCGAACGCGAACCCGGGAACATGCCCTCGGTGAGCCACACGACAAACACCGTGCGCCACTCGAGACCTTTGGCCTGATGGACGGAGGATAGCACGACCCGGTCGGTATCCGTGTCATCGCGCGCGCCGGCCCCATCGACATTGGTCAGGAGCGCGACCTGCGCGAGGAATTCTTCCATCGAGGAAAACTGCCGTGCGTATCCGGTAAGCGTGCGCAAGTCCTCGCGGCGGTTCTCGTAATTGGCGAACTCGGCCTTCATGTAGTCCTCGTAAACCGCTTCCATCACGGTCTCGATGGCAAGGTCGGGAGCGATCGGTTTGCGCTCGGGCGCGATCTCGTCGAGCGTCGCAGCCAGCTGTTCCCAGATTTTCGCGGCGCGCGCCGGCGGCTTGGCCGTGCGCAATACTTCGCCGAAGGGCGCGGCCGACTCCGCACCGGCTTTGGCCACGGACCAGAGGCTGTCCGCCGTCTTCTCGCCCACGCCGGGCAACAGCCGGACCATGCGACGGAATGCGGTTTCGTCGCTCGGGTTGACCGCAAATTTCAAGAATGCCGCGACGTCCTTGACGTGCGCCTGCTCGAAGAAGCGCAACCCGCTGGTGACCTCGAACGGGATGCCGCGTCGCGTAAGCTCGAGTTGGATTTCCATCGAGTGGAAGTGCGCACGGTAAAGCACGGCCATGTCGCGGAACTCCATGCCCTGCCGGTTGAGTTCGAGAATCTGCTGCGCAACGTAGGCCGCCTGGTCGTTGTTGGTCGGCAATTCGGCGAGCACCGGGCGTCCGCCCTCCTTGCGCCAGGCGCGGAGACTTTTCTCGAACTGGCGGATGTTGCCGCGGATGGCGGCATTGGCCACGTCGAGGATGCCGGGCACGCTGCGGTAGTTGGTTTCGATGCGGTAGGTCTGCGCTCCTTCGCGGTGCTTGGGGAAGTTGAGGATGTTTTCGAAGTTCGCCCCGCGCCACGAATAGATCGACTGGGCATCGTCGCCCACAACCATCACGTTGCCGTGCTTGGAAGACAGCAGATCGACAAGGTCCGCCTGGACGAGATTGGTGTCCTGGTATTCATCGACAAGCACGTGGCGGAACTGTTCGCGGTAATGATCGGCAACGTCCGGATGGTTTCGGAGCAATTCGTTCGTCCGCACGAGCAGATCGTCGAAATCCATCGCATTGGCCGCGACTTTGCGCCGCTCGTAAGCGCCGCGAACCGAGACGATCGTGTCGGCCATGCCCTCGAAGTAGCCGAACCGGTCGTGCACGATCTGCTCGAGTTGCTCGCCGGTGTTGGACGAAAGCGAGAACAGCTCGGCCAGCACGTCGGGCTTGGGAAAGCGTTTGTCGCGAGGCGTCCCGACGTCGGCCGCGACACTTTTGAGAAGATCGGTCTGATCCTCGCGGTCGAGGATGCTGAAACCCTGGCGGAATCCGATCAGCTCGGCATGGCGGCGGAGGATGCGGTTGCCGATCGAGTGGAAGGTGCCGCCCCAGATGCCGTCGGCGTCGGGCCCGAGCAACTCGGCCACGCGGCCTGTCATCTCGCGTGCGGCCTTGTTGGTGAACGTGAGAAGCAGGATGTTCCAGGGTTTGACACCGTTCTCGAGCAGCCAAGCCACGCGGTAGGTGAGCGTGCGCGTCTTGCCGCTGCCCGCGCCGGCGATGACGAGCGACGCGCCGCCGGGAGAAGTCACCGCCGCCAATTGCTGCTCGTTCAGCTCGGCCGCGTAGTCGATCCGTGTTGTGTTGTTCAAAGCCGCAACCCCCATTCGAGGAGTTTCTGCGAATCGGCCCAGACGTTCGCCTTGGAGCTGCCGAGGACCACGGCGATCACGTCGCGCCCGTTGCTTTGACCGCTGGACACAAGGCAGTGACCCGCGGCGTCGGTGTATCCGGTTTTCATTCCGTTGCAAAAGGGCGCGGTTCGAAGAACGCGGTTGGTGTTGACCAGCTCGCGCACGCGCCCATCGGCAAAGTGGAACTCGAAACTCTTGGTCGCGACGATGCGCCGGATCACCGGGTTGGAGTAGGCGTTGCGCGCGATGATCGCCATGTCACGCGCCGTGGAATGCTGGCCTTCGGCGGGCAGACCGTTGGGGTTGACGAAATTCGAATTTCCGGCGCCCATCTCGCGCGCACGACGGTTCATTTTCCCGGCGAACTCGGCGACGCTGCCGGCGTTGTCACGGGCCAAAGCGCAGGCCACATCGTTGGCGCTTTTGACGAGAAGCGCGGTGAGCAGTTCCTGCCGCGAGTATTTCTGCCCCGGCTTGAGGTAGAGCTTGGTCGGCGAGACGGTGGTGTCTTGGGGCATAATGGTGACCGTTTCCCAGAGGTTGCCGGCCTCGGCGACGATCAGGGCGGTGAGAAGTTTCTGCGTGCTGGCCACGGCTCGCGGCTCGCGCGAGTTCTTGTTGAAAAGGACGCGACCCGAGCGGACATCGACAAGAATAGCCGCGGCACCGTGGACATCCGGAGGTGCGGCCTGCGCGGGCGAAAACGCCGCGAACAGGCAGATCAGCAATGTGGCCGTGAGCGCACGCATGAATTGGAAATAATGCCCGCTTTTGGCGGACGAATCAACCGGCGGACCTTCCAGCGGTTCTAATTTTTCAGCGCTTTCTCGATCAATGGATCGGGCGCCGACCCCAGCTCGATCGCTTTCTGGTAATGCCGGCGGGCGAGTTCGACCGCGGGCGGATCGCGCTCGAGGCAGAAGACCGCGAGATTGAAATGCGCGTCAGCATAGTCCGGCTTGAGTTCGATGGCACGCCGCAATTCGGACTCGGCTGCATCGAACCACCGGTTGCGTCCGGCGGCGACACCGAGGTAGTTGCGCGCCACGGGATCGTTTGGCGAATGCACGACGGCCTGCGCGATGGCCGCCAGCGAGCGCATCGGTTCCTTGCGCTCGAGATAGATGATGCCGAGGTTGAGCCAGGCGGTCGGGTTGTCGGGCTTGATTTGAAGCGAACGCCGCAAAAGACGCTCGGCTTCATCCATGTTGCCGAGGCGGTATTCGGCCGAGCCGAGATTGACCAAGGCCGGCAAATTGTTCGGTTCCACTTTGAGCACGCGCAGGTAGGCCTCGCGCGCGGCACCGAAGTTACCCGCTTCGAAAGCCTTGATTCCGTCGTTGCCGATGGCCTCGACGGCGAGGGATTCCACCGCGGGCTCGGCCTCGGGAGGGATTTCCACGGGCACCTTTTCCGTCTGTGGCGCCGACTCGCGAATGCCCCCGGGCGAGCCACGAAAAGGCAGACGCGCCGGCTCTTCGGAAGCCGACGGTTCAGGTGCGGGAGTTTCGTCCGCAGCGCGCAGGACACCTACTGCCGCGAGAAGCGGCACCATGAGAAAAACCAAGGATTCTTTACGCATTGCTCCGGCCAAGTTCCTCCGAGCGCTTGGCGGCTGCAACCACGGCATCCTTGACCGCGGCCGCGAAACCCGCGCGATCCAACGCGGCAAGACCCTCGACTGTCGTTCCGCCGGGACTGGTGACCATGTCCCGCAATTGCGCGGGGCTCATTTTCGTGGCTTCCACCATTTCCGCGGCACCCGACACGGTTTGCACCGCGAGCGCGAGCGCCAATTCGCGCGGCAATCCCGCGGCGACGCCGCCCTCGGCCAGCGCTTCGATGAAAAGATAAACGTAAGCCGGACCGCTGCCGCTCAAACCCGTCACGGCATCGAGCATCCCCTCCTCGACGCGGAATGCGCGGCCTGCCGAGCCGAAAATTTTCTGCACGTTATCGGTGTCCGTTGCCGTCACGCCCCCGCCGCACGCGTAAGCCGAAGCCCCCTTGCCGACCATCACCGGAGTGTTCGGCATGACACGCACGATTCGGCATCCCGCCCCGACTGCCGATTGCATGGAGGCGATGGAAATGCCCGCGGCGATGGAAACAAGCAGCTTGCCGTCAAGTTCGCGCCGCAGAGGGGACAAAACTCCCGCTGCGTCCTTGGGCTTGACGCAGAGAACGATGACATCCGATTGCGCGGCGAGAGCGGGCGCAGCCGCCGCGACCGAGGCGCCCAGCGCCTCGGCCAACTCCCGTGCCACGCGGGATTCCGTGTCATAGAGCCCAATGTCCCCGGGAAGGCAAACATCGCCCGCGACGACGCCCCGCGCCAAGGCCGATCCCATCCGCCCGCAACCGATGAATCCGATTTTCACCGGTGCGAGCGTAAAATGGGCCGTCCGCGGAGCAAGGCGAATCCCCGCGCGGGGCCGCAATGCGCCTCAGAAATCCACGCCGGCCATGAATCCGAGGATGGCGGCGTTAGCGATATAGGTGTTGCCGTTCGGCTGCGAGATGTATTGGAAGTAGGGCTGGATGAAAGCCCATCCATTGAGCTGCGCTTTGTAGCCGCCTTCGATGACCGCGGTGTAGGTCTTTTGTTGGCGATTTCTCGCCGGAGTGCGCCTCGTCACGCGCGTGTAATCGTCATAATCACCTAGCGCCATGCCGATGTAGGTGGTGTCCTTGTTGCGCGTGGGAATGAGACCCTCGTAGGCCAGACCAGTCTGGAAATAGAACGGGTATTGTCCGTTGTATTTCGGCGCGCAGGTGACCAGGCTGAACATGCTCAGGCCTTCTTTCGAGAGTTCCGCTTTTTTGCCCTCGGCTGCCGGCGCAGAAGACTCGCGATAGAGCATCTGGTCGGCCTGCCAGTAGAAGCCGTATTTCGGCTGGCCGTAAACGCGGTTGTCCTCGCCGTAGTAGTAAGAACCAAATGCATAGCGGCCGGGCAATTTCGATGCGCCGATTTTCGGCGTGATCCCGGTTTCACCCATGAAAAAGAGGCTGTTTTGCGATGGGTCGGGCGCGTAGCCCTCGAACATCAGGCCGTTGTTGCTGCTGAATGTGGACTCCGGGTAAGCCATGAAGAGCCCGAGCTTGGTGTATTGCCACTCGACGGGCTTGATTTGCACGGTTCCGCCCCAGGACGAGAAGCTCGAGGAGAACGGAATATTGCCACCGATGCCTTTGGCACTCTCGATCGCGTTGTTGACGAAAATTTTCGAGATGGGCTGGTCGATGAATTCTTTCTGCGGACGCACCCAACCGCCGGTGATGGTGAGAAACTCCTTCGCACCGAAAAGCTCGGGCGTGACGTATTTGAGCCCGAAGGTGAGCAAGCGCCAACCGGTGCCGGACTGGAAGTGCGAAGGGTTGAACATGCTACTAGCCTGCACGTAGTTATTCGGGTTGGAGTCGTAGCCGGGTTCGCGCCAGCGCACCTCGCCGAAGCCGGTGAGACCTTCGAGGGCATCAACGCCGAGCATCTTTTTGAAGTCGGCCTTGGCACCGAAGAGCAGCTCCTCGTCGAAGAAGCCCCGTTGCCCGTTCTGGCTAGCCACCACGCCGTAGTAGGCGCCACGCCACTTACCTTCGAAGGACAGTCCGTGGTCGGCAATCGCATCGCGCGCACCGAACCAGTTGCCGGTGAATTTCTTGCCGTTCCACCACTCTTCGAGCGTGAGCGGTTCGTATTTTTTGGTGTCCGCGGCTTGCGCTTGGGGCACAACGCCTGCACAGATCGCGAAGATCAGCGCGAAGAATATGCGCGTGGTCACGCGCCGCATGGTGGGTGTGTTCTTGTTTTTCATGATGGGCTGTCTGTTGGAATATTCTCTTGCAGGTTATTCGACGGAGTTAAGAGCGGCTTTGGCTTTTTCGATCACGGATGCCGGCAGCGGGATGTAGCCGAGAGGATCGGCCAACGCCTGGCCTTCGGTGAGTGCGTAAGTGACAAAGCCCTTGAGGGCCGCCAATTTGGCCGCGTCATCGTATTTTTTGGCCAGAAGGAGCCAGGTGAAAGATGTGATCGGATAGTCCCCGGCGCCGGCGGGATCGACCGGCCAGATGCGCAGGTTGGCCGGCATCTCGACCGAAGCGAGCGAGGAGGCGCCGCTCTCGGGACTGGGCGTGACGAAGTTGCCCGATTTGTTCTCGAGCGCAGCGACGGAAAGGCCGTTGTTTTTCGCGTATCCGTATTCGACGTAGCCGATGGTGCCGGGCGTTTGTTTGACCAAAGCAGTCACGCCCTCGTTGCCTTTCCCGCCGATGCCGACGGGGAAGGTCACCGATTTGTCGCAGCCAACCGTTTCATCGAACTCTTTGCTGATGGCCGACATGTGCTGCGTGAAGACAAACGTCGTGCCGCTGCCGTCGGAGCGGTAGGCCACAGTGATCGGCGCGTCGGGCAGCTTCGCCGCGGGGTTGTCCTTGGCAAGGAGCGGGTCATTCCACTTGGTGACCGTCCCGAGGAAAATTCCCGCCAGCGCCTCGCGGCTGAGTTTGAGGCCCTCGACGCCGGGGAGATTGTAGGCCAGCACCACGCTGCCCGCGGTAAGCGGAATCATCACCGCGCCGCGGGGCGCCTTGGCGATCTCCTCGTCACTCATGGCCGCATCGCTCGCGCCGAAATCCACGACGCCTTGGAGGAAATTTTTGACCCCTGCTCCGCTGCCGACCGACTGGTAGTTGACTTCCACCCCGGGGTTTTTCGCGTGATACTCGTTGCCCCAGCGCTGGTAAAGCGGGGCCGGGAAGGTCGCGCCGGCGCCGGAGAGTTGCTGGGCCCGGGCCGTGGCGATGCAGGCCGTGGCCGTCAGGGCGAGGAGTATGGTGGGTTGAAATGTGCGGGTTTTCATAGGCGGGGCGCAGAAAACCCGTCGGACGACGCCGGCGAAAGTCTTTTAGTGTCACATTTTCGTCACATGGGGGGGCGAAAAACGCCGGCCCGGGATCCGCCGGCTCGCGCCGTAAAAAAATATGCCGCCGTTTTCCGCAGCGGGATTGCCAAGCCGCGTCCGACCCGCTACGATCTGCGGGCCTCATGGGAATGTGGATTGGACGCAACCGCAAAGCGCGGGTGACCTACGGCTTCGATGAAATCGCCCTGGTGCCAGGCGCAGTAACGATCAACCCTAACGAGGTGGACACGACGTGGGAAATCCCGCGTCCCGACGGCAGCGCGCTGAAAATGGCGTTGCCCATCCTCGCCAGCGCGATGGACGGCGTGGTGGATGCGCGCTTCGCCATCGCCATGGGCAAACTCGGCGGACTCGCCGTGCTCAACCTCGAGGGCGTGCAGGTGCGCTACGAGGATGCCGATGCGGTCCTGGCCGAGGTGCTTGCGGCGGACAAAGACAAAGTCACCGCCCTCCTTCAGAAAGTTTATCTGGAGCCGGTCAAAGAGGATCTCATCGCCAAGCGGATCAAGGAAATCAAAGACGCCGGCGTGATCGCCGCGGTCAGCGCGATCCCGCAGAAGGCCGAACGCTGCGGCGCCATCGCCCAAGAAGCGGGCGTCGATGTTTTTGTCGTCCAGAGCACGGTGTCCACCGCGCGCCACATCTCGAGCGAATACAAGATGCTCGACCTCTCGGATTTCTGCCGGACGATGAAATGCCCGGTCATCATCGGCAACACGGTGACCTACGGCGTCACGCTCGAAATCATGGAATGCGGCGTCTCCGGCGTTCTCGTCGGCGTGGGCCCCGGGGCGGCTTGCACTTCGCGCGGCGTTCTCGGCCTCGGTGTGCCGCAGGTCACCGCCACGGTCGATTGCGCCGCGGCACGCGATGCGTATTACAAGAAGAGCGGACGCTATGTTCCGATCATCACCGACGGCGGCATGAACAAAGGCGGCGACGTCTGCAAGGCGCTGGCCTGCGGGGCTGATGCCGTCATGGTGGGAAGCGCCTTCGCCAAAGCGGAGGAGGCGCCGGGTCGCGGATTCCACTGGGGCATGGCAACCCCGCACGCCAACCTCCCGCGCGGCACCCGGATCAAGGTCGGCGTTTCCGGATCGCTGCGGCAGATCCTTTTCGGCCCGGCCGAGGTGGACGACGGCAGCCAGAATCTCGTCGGCGCCATCACCACCTGCATGGGAAATGTCGGCGCGGCCAATCTGCGCGAATTCCAGGAGACCGAAGTCATCATCGCGCCTTCGATCAAATCCGAGGGCAAACTTTTCCAGATGGTGCAGAACGTCGGCATGGCGCGGTGAGCGGGCCCGTGATGCTGCGTTTGGGCGTGCTGGGCTCAGGGCGCGGTTCGAACCTCGGCGCGATTTTGCGCGCCATCGGAGAACGCTCCATCCCAGCGCGAGTAAGCGTGGTCATTTCGGATGTGCCCGACTCCGGCATCCTGGAAATCGCCCGCAGCCACGGCGTGGACACCGAGTGCATTGTTCCGCCGAGCCCGCGGGGCAAACTCGACGGGGAAACCGAAAGGAAAATCGTGGATGCGCTCCGGGCCCGGGATGTCGATCTCGTGGCGCTCGCCGGGTTCATGCGCATCGTTGGATCCGTTCTGCTCTCGGCCTATCCCCGCCGTATCATCAACATCCACCCCTCGCTCCTGCCGGCACACCGCGGATCGCGCGCGTGGGAGAAAGCTCTCGCCGCCGGCGACAAAACCACGGGTTGCACGGTGCACTATGTCGATGACGGCGTGGACACCGGCGAAATCATCGAACAGTGCGAAGTGCCGGTCCTCGCAGGCGACACGGCGGACACCCTGCATGCGCGCATCCAGAAGGCGGAACACGAACTCTACCCCGCGGTCATCGGATCGCTGGCGCGCAGAGTGCAAACCGTGGCACCATCCGGTTCGTGATGGCCGACAAATCACCCGACATGAAAAACGGAAACATCGTCTGGCGCATTGTCAGGGCCGCGGGAAAACACCGCGACGGATCGCTCACGCGCCAGGCGAAGCACCTGGGTTTTCCAGGCGTCGCCATCAAAGCGCACGAGGTCTTTTATTTGCGCGGACAGGCCGATGAAGCCGCCATCAAACGTCTGGTCGATGCGCTCATCGACGAGCCTTTGTCCTCGCCCGCCCGCATCGAGAAGCAGAGCGGCACGCCGGCGACCCCAAAACCGGAAGCCGGCAAAAACGCGACCATCGAGGTGGCACGGCGCGCGGGGGTCACCGATCGCGTGGGGATGCAGCTGGCCGCCAGTGCCGCGCGCATGGGTATCGGCATCGAAGTGGCAACCGGAGCCTCGTTTGTCATCGAAGGGGCCGCGGATTTTCCAGAGGACGAGCTTCGCTTTCTTGTCCACAACTTGCTCTGCAATCCGGTGATCGAGACATGGTCCTTCGGCGCCGTTGCTCCGGGATTTGCCGACTCCGCCCAATCGGACACCGCGACGGTCGAAACGATTCCCCTTCGAAATCTCGACACCGCAGCGCTTGCCCGCGTCAACGCCG
Source organism: Chthoniobacterales bacterium (assembly GCA_018883245.1). NCBI lineage: Bacteria > Pseudomonadati > Verrucomicrobiota > Spartobacteria > Chthoniobacterales > Chthoniobacterales bacterium. The sequence goes on along the minus strand of VEQL01000007.1, from coordinate 48,162 downwards.
AACGCGGCCTCGCGCTCGACCCGGAGGAAATCGCCGCCGTGGCAGAATGGTATCGTGCGGCGGGGCGCGATCCGACCGACGCCGAACTGGAGACGATCGCCCAGACGTGGAGCGACCACTGCTCCCACAAAACATTTTCGGCGAAGATCAGCCTGCGCGGGCCTGACGGCTCGGCGCGGGGCGAAGTGGACTCCCTGCTTCGCGAACTGCGCAATTCGACGCGCGACATGAAGGCGCCCTTCGTCGTTTCGGCTTTCGACGGCAACGCCGGGATCGTTTCATTCGCCGACGGTGTGCGACTCGCGATCAAGGCGGAGACGCACAACCATCCGAGCGCCATCGAGCCTTTCGGCGGAGCCAACACCGGTGTCGGCGGCGTGATCCGCGATGTTCTGGCGGCCCCGGCACGCGCAGTGGCGCTCACCGACATCCTCTGTTTCGGTCCCCGCGATCTCGACCACCACGAACTACCCGAGGGCGTGCTGCATCCGGCGGTCATCGAGGAAGGCGTGGTCGAGGGCGTCGCCGATTACGGCAACAAGATGGGCATTCCCACCACGGCCGGCGCCGTGGTTTACGATCCGGGCTACATCGCCAATCCCCTCGTGTTCTGCGGGTGCGTCGGCGAAGTCCTGCAGGGCTATGACAAACTCACCGGACCGCAACCGGGCGACCGCGTCGTCGTGATCGGCGGTGCGACCGGACGCGACGGGATCCGCGGGGCGACATTTTCGTCCATGACCATGGACGCCACGACGGGCGAGGTGGCCGGTGCCTCGGTGCAGATCGGCGATCCGATCGTCGAGAGGCTGACCTCCGACCTGCTCGTCGAACTGCTCGACCGACCCGACCCTCTGTGCCGCGCGATCACCGACTGCGGCGCAGGCGGCTTGTCGTCGGCCGTCGGCGAAATGGGTGAAAAAACCGGGGTGTCGGTCGATCTCACCGCGGTGGACCGGAAATACCCCGGCCTACTTCCGTGGGAGGTCTGGCTCTCGGAAGCGCAGGAACGCATGGTGCTGGCGGTTCCGCCGGAGCTTGCGCCGGAGGTCCTCGCGCGTGCGCGGCATCTCGGGCTTTGCGCGAACGACATCGGAGAGTTCACCGGTGATGCGCGCCTGCTCGTCCGCCACGGCGACAACGCGGTCGTCGACCTGCCCATGGAATTTTTGCACAAAGGGCGCCCTCGCCGTCAGCTAGACGCGACCCTTCCCGAGCCCGTGCGCGGCGATGACAAATCACAGCGCGATGTCGATGCGCAGTCCGCGCTTCTCGCGCTTCTTTCCCACCCGACCATCGCCTCGAAGGAAAAGATCATCCACCGCTACGATCACGAGGTGCTCGGGGCCACGGTGGTCCGGCCGATGTCCGGCCCCGGACAAGAGGGGCCGTCGGACGGAACCGTCATCGCTCCGCCCGAGCGCCAGTCGGGGTTCGCGTTGGGAATCGGGGTCAACGCCTGCTACGGTGTGACCGACCCGGAACGCATGGCTTACGCGGTGATCGACGAGGCGGTCCGCAATGTCGTCGCCGCCGGCGCCGACCCTTCGCAGGTCGCGCTACTGGACAACTTTTCGTGGGGCGACCCGCGGCGTCCGGAAACCCTCGGTCAACTGGTGGCAACCGTTCGGGGTTGCTGCGACGCGGCGAAACTTTACGGCGCGCCTTTCGTCTCCGGAAAAGATTCGCTCAACAACGAGTTTGTCGCACCGGACGGGAAAAAGCGGGCTATCCCGCCGACGCTCGTCATCACCGCCATGGCACATGTGCCCGACGCCGAACGCGCGATCGGAACATCGTTGCAAAGCGCAGGCAGCGTCCTGGTGCTAACCGGCACGACGCGCCGGGAATTCGGCGGGAGCCATTTGAATCTTGTCACCGGTCGCCAAGACGGCGTGGTTCCGGCGCCGGATCCCAGCGCCCCGTCACGCTACCGCCGCATCCATGAAGCGATACAACGGGGCCTCGTTTTGTCGGCGCACGATCCAAGCGAGGGAGGTCTGGCAGTTGCGCTTGCGGAGATGGTCATCGCCAGCCGGTTCGGCATCGAGGCCGGGCTGGATGATGAAGACGCCGTGGCCGCCATGTTTTCCGAATCGCTCGGGCGCATCATCCTCGAAGTCCCGGAGAAAAAATTGGCCGAAGTGCTCGCGCTCGTCGGACCGGAGGCTCGCGCCATCGGGCACGTTGTCGCGACTCGCAACCTGCAGATTACCACGCGCGGGGGCAAACACACTTGGTCCGCGCAGGAACTGGGCAACGCATGGAAAGGGGAAAATTCGTGAGACCGTCAGCTGTTGTTCTCGGTGCGCCAGGCACAAACCGCCATGAGGATGCGGTGTTCGCCTTGAACACGGCCGGCGCGGATGCTTCCTACGTGAATCTGTTGGATTTGCCTGAGCGTTCGGGTGCGCTGGAAGCGGCCGCATTGATCGTGGTGGCCGGAGGCTTTTCTTATGCGGATGCCCTGGGCTCGGGCCGCGTCTTCGCCATGGAGATCGATCACCGTCTGGGCGATTTGCTGCGGCGCAAGGTTACAGAGGGGACACCGGTGATCGGTATCTGCAACGGTTTCCAGATGCTCGTTCGTTCGGGATTACTCCCGGGAGGCGCACCGGCTGCCCTGCAGCACAACGACTGCGGACATTTCGAGTGCCGATGGGTGACGCTGGCACCTTCGTCGCGGCACTGCATCTGGACGCGCGGGCTCGATGCGCCGCTGCGCTGCCCTGTGGCGCACGGCGAAGGCAAGTTCTCCTGTCCGCCGGAAACCCTGGCGGTTTTGCGCGCCAACGACCGCATCGCTTTCCGCTACGCCCGCGAGGACGGTTCCGCCGCCGACGGAAAATACCCGGAAAATCCCAACGGCTCGGTGGACGACATCGCCGGCATCTGCGATGATTCCGGTCTGGTGCTCGGAATGATGCCCCATCCGGAAAATCACGTGACTGCCCGACAAGGCCGCTCCTTCACCGGGGCTGCCGCTCCGGGGCTCGCTTTGCCCCTGTTCCGCAACGGCGTGGAATTCGCCCGCAAGAATTGAGCGCCGTGACCCGGGAAACGCTCACCGACATCGATTTGCCGTTGCCCGGCCGCAGGGTCGGCAAGGTGCGCATCAGCTACGATCTGCCCGACGGAAAGCGCCTTTTCATCACGACCGACCGCCTTTCCGCGTTCGACCGCTTGGTCGCCGCCGTTCCGTTCAAGGGTCAGGTTCTCAACCAGCTCGCGATGTGGTGGTTCGAACACACGCGTGACATCGTTCCGAACCATGCCCTGTCCACTCCCGACCCGAACGCGCTCGTGGCGCGCGAGGCAAGACCGCTGCCGGTGGAAGTCGTCGTGCGCGGCCACATCACCGGTGTCACATCCACCTCGCTGTGGAAGCGCTATGCGGAGGGCGAGCGGACAATCTACGGTTACCGCATGCCCGAAGGACTGAAGAAAAATTCGCCTCTGCCGGAGGCGATCATCACGCCGACGACCAAGGCCGAGGCAGGGCAGCATGACGAGCCCATCACTTGCGCGGAGGTCGCGGAACGCGGGCTGGTGGAGCCGACACTTTGGGAACGCGTGCAAAGGACCGCGTTGCAACTCTTCGCCCGCGGACAGGAGACCGCGCGCCGCGCCGGACTGATCCTTGCCGACACCAAATACGAGTTCGGTTTGGACCGCGACGGGCAACTGATGCTCATCGACGAAGCGCATACGCCCGACTCCTCGCGTTTCTGGATTGCAGACACCTACGACGGGCGTTTTGCCGCCGGAGCCGAGCCCGAGAGCACGGACAAGGAGATCATCCGGCGCGCGCTGGCCGATGCGGGATACGGCGGCGACGGAGCCCTTCCGCAACTGCCGGCGGAAGTCTGGGAAGAGACCTCGCGCCGTTATGTGCAAACTTACGAAGCATTGACCGGACAAAAATTTGTCGCGGGCTCCACGCCCATCGCCGACCGAATCAAAGCCAACCTCGAAGCCGCCGGAATCCTGTGAACACTCCAACACGAACCGAAGGAACCGCGGACCCCGTGTCCCTCACACGCGACTGCGACCATCCCCGCGAGGAATGCGGCGTGGTGGCGGTCTCCTCACCCAGCGGGGAACAGGCGGCCCAACTCGCTTTTTTCGGGCTTTTCGCCCTGCAGCACCGCGGGCAGGAGGCGGCAGGCATCGCGGTGTCCGACGGGCAGCGCGCACGCCTGCACAAGGACCTCGGTTTGCTTTCCAACGTGTTCACACCCGAAACCCTCGCGCCCCTTCGGGGCTACCATGCCATCGGGCACACACGCTATTCGACGCTCGGCTCGTCCACCGCTCGCAACGCCCAACCGTTTCTCGTCGAGACCATGCACGGCCCCCTGGCTGTCGCGCACAACGGTTCGCTGGTCAACGCGGGAGAACTGCGGTCGCAACTTCTGAGCAGGGGATTCGCCCTCACCGCGGCGAGTGACACGGAGGTCATGGCGCTCATGCTCGCCTCCGCCAGCGGCAACACATGGGAGGACCGCCTCGAGCGCACCATGCCCTCGTGGAAAGGCGCCTACTCGCTCGTCGTGCTGGGCGTCGATTCCGTCGTCGCTGCGCGCGACCCGTGGGGATTCCGCCCGCTTTCTGTCGGACGCACGCCCGAAGGCGGATGGGCCCTCGCATCCGAGACCTGCGCGCTCAACATCCTCGGCTGCGACCAGATCGCCGAAGTGAAACCGGGAGAAATCATCACCATCCGCGGCAAAAAGATCTCCAGGCGCCGGACGGCTGTCGCGCCGGGCGGCGGGGCGCGTTGCTCGTTTGAATTCGTCTATTTTTCCCGTCCCGACAGCGAATGGGACGGGCGCAGTGTGCACGAGGTTCGCCAGCGTCTGGGCGAGCAACTCGCCGTGGAGTCGCCCGTCGAGGCCGATGTGGTCGTCCCCGTCCCCGACTCTTCCATCCCCGCCGCCATAGGCTACTCGCGCAAATCGGGTGTTCCATTCAACGACGGATTCATCAAGAACCGCTACGTCGGCCGGACATTCATCGAGCCGACGCAATCGCTGCGGGAGCGCAGGGTCGGGATGAAATTCAATGTTTTGAAGGCCAACATCGCGGGCAAACGCGTGATCGTGATCGACGACTCCCTCGTGCGCGGCACGACCTCCGCGCAGCTGGTCAAACTGATGCGCGAGGCGGGGGCCAAAGAGGTCCATATGCGCATCACTTCGCCGCGCGTCATGCACCCGTGCCACATGGGTGTGGACATGGGAACCTACGAGGAACTCATCGCCGCGCGGTTCGATCCCGAGGAACTGCGGCGCCATGTCGGCTGCGACTCGCTCGCATTCCTTTCCGTCGAGGGGATGATGGCGGCCATCGGCAAAAAGTCGGGTTACTGCACAGCATGCTTCACCGGCCGCTACCCGGTGGATGTCTCGCGCGTGACCGAAAAAACATCCTTCGAAGGAGTGCTCGCGTGAAGATCCTGGTCCTCGGTTCCGGCGGAAGGGAACACGCGATGGCCTGGGCGCTGGAACAAAGCGCCGCCCGTTACGGCGACACCGTGCTCGTTGCGCCCGGCAACGGCGGAACACGCGCACGCCGCCAAGTCGATGTCTGCGACCCGGCACAAGTGACGGCTTTGTGCGCCGCCGAGAAAATCGACCTCGTCCTCGTCGGACCCGAAAGCGCGCTGGAAGCGGGTGTCTCCGACGCGCTGCGCGGTGCCGGACTGAAAGTTTTCGGGCCTTCGCGCGCCGCAGCACGCCTCGAGACAAGCAAAGGTTTTTGCCGCGAGTTCGCCAAAAAGCTCGGACTCCCCTCGCCGCGCAGCGCGAATTTTTCCGGCCCCGGTGCGGCAGAGGAAGCAAAAACATGGGCGGCCGCGCAGGACTTCGAGGTTGTGGTGAAAGCCGACGGTCTGGCCTCGGGCAAAGGCGTGGTCGTCCCGGAAAATGCCGCCGAGCGCGACAGTGCCATCGAGCGGCTGGCCAAATCCGGGCCAATCGTGCTGGAAGAAAAGCTTTCCGGCCCCGAGGTTTCGCTCCTCGTTTTCACCGACGGGCGCTCGGTAGTGGCGATGCCTCCGGCGCAGGATCACAAACGCATCGGGGAGGGAGACAGCGGTCCCAATACCGGAGGCATGGGAGTGTATGCACCGACGAGGATCTGCCCGCCCGCGATGGTGAAGCAAATCCTCGAGACGATTGTCCGTCCGACAATCGACGGCCTGGCCCGCGAAGGCACGCCGTATGTCGGCGTTCTCTATGCCGGTCTGATGATGACGAAAGACGGCCCGAAACTTCTGGAATACAACTGCCGGTTCGGCGACCCCGAGGCGCAGACTCTTTTGTCTTTGCTGGATACCGACCTGCGCGAAATCGCGCTGGCATGCGTCGGGGGCAAACTGGCCGAGACCCCGGTCCGTTGGCGAGACCAGACCGCGTGCACCGTGGTGCTGGCTGCGCGGGGCTATCCGGAAAAACCGGTCGTCGGTGACACGATTGCCGGACTCGACCGTGCCGCAGAGGTCGGGGACGTGCGGATTTTCCACGCCGGGACTGCCGACAAAAACGGCGCCATCGTCACCTCGGGTGGACGCGTGCTCAACGTCACGGCGACCGGAAAAAATCTCGAGGAAGCGAGGGAGCGGTCTTACCGGGCAGCGCGGATGATAGAATTCGAGGGACGCCAAATGCGCCGCGATATCGGATGGCGCGAATTGGCCCGGGCGACCGGCGGCTACGCGGCCAGCGGGGTCGATATCGACGAAGGCAACCGCGCGGTGGAACTGCTCAAGAAAAAGGTGGAGGCCACGCATTCGTCCGGAGTCCTCGGCGGCATCGGTTCTTTCGGCGGGGCCCTCGATGCATCGGCGTTGAAAAAATTCGATCATCCCGTTCTGGTCGCCACGACCGACGGAGTGGGGACCAAGGTGATGCTCGCGTCGGCCGCCGGACGCTACGATTCGATCGGGCACGACATCGTCAACCACTGCATCAACGATCTCCTCGTGCAGGGTGCGAGACCGTTGTTCTTCCTCGATTACATCGCGTCGTCCGCCATTTCCGCGCCGCGCATTGCGGAGATCGTCGGCGGCATGGCCGATGCCTGTGCCGCATCGGGGTGCATTTTGCTCGGGGGAGAAACGGCCGAGATGCCCGGGGTTTATTGCCTGGGCGAATTCGACGTGGCCGGAACCATGGTGGGGGCGGTCGAGAAATCCGATCTTCTTCCCCGTCCCGGCATCGCGCCCGGAGACGTCCTGCTCGGGCTGGCCTCCTCGGGTCCGCACACCAACGGATATTCGCTCGCGCGGAAAATCTTCCGCGGCCTTCCCCTTGACGCCACGCCGGCGGGATTGGAAAGGACCATCGGCGAGGCGCTGCTCGCCCCTCACCGCTCGTATCTCAACGTGCTGCGCGCGGCACTGGACAAAAAGCTGATCAAGGGACTCGCGCATATCACGGGCGGAGGCATCTTCGACAATCTTCCCCGCGTCCTCCCCAAAGGAACCGGCGCCGACATCGAAAGCAAAAGTTGGCCGGTTCCGCCGCTCTTCGCCCTCATCCGCGAGGCGAGCGGCTTGTCCGACACGGAACTTTTCCGCACGTTCAACATGGGCATCGGCATGGTCATGGTTTGCGACCCGGCCGACGAATCAGCCGTGCGCGCGGCCATCGGGGAACCCGTGTTCGCCATCGGACGCGTGACCGCGGGGAACGGCGGCGTGAGATTGATTTGAGCGGCTGTCCCGCCCGTCAGCCGAACCGGCCGGTGATGTAGTCTTCCGTCCGCTTTTCCCGCGGATTGGTGAAAATTTTCGAAGTGGCGTCGAACTCGATCAGCTTGCCGAGGTAGAAAAACGCGGTGTAGTCCGAGCATCGCGTGGCCTGCTGCATATTGTGGGTCACGATCACGATGGTGTATTCGGATTTCAACTCGTTGATCAGCTCTTCGATGCGCGAAGTGGCGATGGGGTCCAGGGCCGAGCACGGCTCGTCCATGAGGAGCACTTTCGGGCGGTTGGCGATGGCGCGCGCGATACAAAGCCGCTGCATCTGGCCTCCGGACAAACCGAGCGCGCTTTCATGCAGGCGGTCTTTGACCTCGTCCCAAAGCGCCGCACCGCGAAGGCTGCGCTCGACCGCCTCGTCCAAATCCTGCCGCCGGCGCACCCCGGCGATGCGCAGACCGTAGACGATGTTCTCGTAGATGGACTTGGCAAAGGGATTGGATTTCTGGAAAACCATGCCGACAAGGCGGCGGAGCGCGATCACTTCGACGGACGGGTCGAAGATGCTGCGGCCGGCAAGCGTGATATCACCCTCGTGACGCACGCCGTCGATCAGCTCGTTCATCCGGTTGAAGTTGCGCAGCAGCGTGGTCTTGCCGCATCCGGACGGCCCGATAAAGGCGGTCACCTGGCGCTCGGGAATATCGATGTTGACGTTCTCCAGAGCCTGCTTACGGCCGTAGTAGAAGTTGAAGTCCCGCACGGAGATGACAGTGCGCGGCGCGTTGGCGTGATCGGATCGGACTTCGGAATTCATGATCGGCGGGGCACGGGTCCTCAGTGCTTTTTGGCAAAGACGAGCTGGGCGGTGACGTTGACCGCGGTGACAAGACAAACCAGCACGAGCGAGGCAGTCCAAGCCATTTTCACCTGATATTCGAAAGGCATGGTGGAAAAATTGTAAATAAGCACCGACAAGGATGCCGTGGGTTCCATGAGCGAGGACATCCAAAATTGGCTGAAGAGCGCGGTGAAAATGAGCGGGGCTGTCTCGCCCGCAGCGCGCGCCACGGCAAGCATGACGCCGGTGAGGATGGCCGGCAGCGCGTCGGGCAGGACAACGCGGAAGATGGTCTGGAAGCGCGTCGCGCCGAGGCCGTAGGAGGCCTCGCGGTAGGCTTTCTGCACGCCGAGCAACGCCTGCTCCGATGTGAGCAGAATCGTCGGCAACATGAGCACGGCCAAGGCCACGCCTCCGGCGAGGGCGGAGAATTCCCCGGTGACCGTGACCACGGCCGCGAAAGCGAAGACGCCGCAAATGATCGAGGGAATTCCGGTGAGCAACTTCGCCACGAAACGCACCGCTCCGGCCAACCGCCCGTTCGGGCTGTATTCGCAAATGAAAATGGCCGCGAGGACCGCGGGCAGGACGGACATTGCGAGTCCGAGGCCTACCATGATGCAGGTGCCGACCACGGCGTTGCCGAAGCCGCCGCCCGTCATTCCGGCCGCCGGAGGCAGCGACGTGAAGACCGAAGGCGAGAGAAGCGGCAGACCGTTTTTGACGACCAGATAGAGGATGGAACCCAGCGGGATCATCGCGGCGAAAGACAAGACGATGCAGAGGGCGGTGAGCAGCCGGTTGACGAGCGAACGGCCCATCATCTTACCAGACTCGAGCGAACCGTCCTCGAAGAAGTCCGTGGTGTGCGTCAGCGGCTTATCCATGCGTCCTCAGCGGATTCCCGCCGTTCTCCTTTCCGTGTAACGCAGCACGAGCTCGCCGCCGAAGTTGACCAGCAAAGTGAGCGCGACGAGCAGGAGCGCGGCATACATGAGCGCGGACACCTGCATACCCTCGGCCTCGCCGAATTGGTTGGCCAGAAGGCTGGCCAATGTTCCGGAAGGCGCGAAGAGCGAAGCCGAAAGCCGCGGACTGTTGCCGATCAGCATGGCGACGGCCATGGTCTCGCCCATCGCGCGCCCGAGCGCGAGAATCGTCGCCGCCACCACGCCGGGTGCGGCGGTCGGGAGTATGACACCGAGGATGGTTTCCCAACGCGTCGCTCCGAGGGCATAGGCTCCCTCGCGCAGGACGCGCGGAACGGCGACGAGCGCCGCGCGGGAGATGGCGGTGATGGTAGGCAGCACCATGAGCGCAAGGACGATGCCGGCCGTCAGCAGGGAATTGCCGTAGGCGGGGCCGGCAAAAAGCGGGAATCCGCCGGATCGCTCCGACACCCATGTGCCGAGGCTTTGCACGATGGGAATGACGACAAAAATTCCCCAGAGGCCGTAAACGACGCTCGGGATCGCCGCGAGAAGTTCGACGACAAAGCGGATGCACTGCCGCACGGGGCGCGGGAGAAAGTCCTCGCTCAGGAAAATCGCGATGGCCAGACCCGGCGGGAAAGCCAGCAGCAGCGCGATGAGCGCGGTCGCCCCGGTGCCGACAAGGAACGGCAGGACGCCGTAGCGGTCGCGGTTGGGCTGCCAACTCGCGCCGGAAAGGAAACCGAGACCGAGTTTGTCCAACGCCGGCGCGGCCTGCTGGAAAATTTCCCAGAAAATCCACAAAAGCACGCCGACAACCGCGAGCGACGCAGCGCGGCAGAGCCATTGGAAAAAATCCGGCCAGCGGCGCGCCACCGCGTCGTGCATTCCCTCGATGCCCGCCATGCTCATGCTGGATACGGCCTCACTACTCGACCGAGGAAAGAGCCTTGTTGGCGCGCGACACCACGGCCTCGGGCAACGGGATGTAGCCGAGTTGCACGGAAAGCGATTGGCCCTCGGTGAGACCGTAGCTGACGAAATCTTTCAAAGCCTTGGCCTTGGCAGGGTCATCGTATTTTTTCGCCAGCAGGATCCAGGTGAATGTGGTGATCGGGTAGGCGTCGGGCGTGGTGGGATCGACCGGCCAGATGCGGAGATTCTCGGGCAGTTCGACCGACGCGAGGGCGGCAGCCCCGCTCTCCGGCGTGGGAACGATGAAATTGCCCGCTTTGTTTTCGATCGAGGCGACCGTCAATCCGTTCTGCTCCGCGTAGCCGTATTCGACGTAGCCGATCGTTCCCGGCGCCTGTTTGACCAGCGCGGTGACACCTTCGTTGCCCTTGCCGCCGATGCCCGCGGGAAAGGCCACGGATTTGTCGAATCCGATCTGCTCGTCGAACTCGGGGCTGATGGCCGACAGGTGCTGGGTGAAAACATATGTGGTCCCGCTGCCGTCCGAGCGGTAGGCCACATTCACAGGCCTGTCGGGCAGCGCCATCCCGGGGTTTGCGCCGACGATGGCGGGATCATTCCATTTCGTGATCTTGCCGAGGAAAATGCCGGCCAGCGCCGCACGGCTGAGCTTGAGATTCGTAATGCCGGGCAAATTGTAAGCCAGGACGATGCTGCCTGCCGTCGCGGGCACAAGCACGGCACCACGGGGCGCATCGGCGATTTCCTCGTCGGTCATGGCCGCATCGCTGGCTCCGAAATCCACAACACCCTGGAGGAAATTTTTCACGCCCGCGCCGCTGCCGACGGACTGGTAGTTCACTTGGATGGACGGGACCTGTTTGTTGTATTCGACGGCCCAGCGCTGGTAGAGGGGCGCGGGGAAGGTGGCTCCGGCACCGGAGAGTTGCTGGCCGTTGACCATGGAGACGCCGACAGCGAAGACCACAGCGGGGAGGATAAGTTTTTTCATAAGGGCGTGGAGCAAGAGTAGGATTTTGTCCGGACAGCCTGCCCAGGGAAAGCCCCGACACGAGGGCGATTGTGACAAAAATGTCACACGGGCTGCGGACTGGCGGGGCGGCGCGGAGATGCTACGATCGCGGAAGTCGTTGAGCATCAATCTTCCGCTTCTTCTGCCTTTGGCCAGTGCCGTGCTTTACGCGGCGGGGGCTATCCTGATCAAACTCGGCATTTCTCGAGGTGCCAACGCTTGGGCCGTCACATTTTTCAGCAATTTGTCGATGGGCCTGCTCTTTCTGCCGCTCGTATTTTTCGGAAGGGAGAGCTGGAACTTTGCCCCGGTAGCATGGGCCTTGGCCGCGAGTGTCTTATTCTTCACGGGCCAGATCGCCACTTTCCGCTCGCTTGCGGCGGGTGACGTGTCCATCGCCACGCCGGCTCTGGCCAGCAAAGTCGTTTTCGTGGCCCTCATCTTACTCGCAGTGCCGGAAAACAGGCCCGATCCGGATCTCTGGCTGGCAGTCGTCCTGACCATGGGCGGCGTCATCCTTCTGCACCGCGGACCGCGGCACACCCGCTCGCATCCGCTGGCGACCCTCGCCTGGGCGCTGCTGGCCGCGTTTTGCTTTGCGGCAACGGACGTGATTATCCAAGTCGCCGCACCGCGGACCGGTTTCACGCTTTTCATGCCCGTGATGTTCGGCACGGTGGCCGCACTTTCGTTTCCTTTGCTTTTGCCCCATGTGTCCCGCGGCGGAGCGCAGGCGGGCAAAAACGCTTGGTTTTGGGGAACAGCGGGTATCGTTCTTCTGGCCGTGCAACTTGCGGGTGTCGCGCTGACTATCGGCATCTTCGGCAATGCCACGGGAGTGAACGTGGTTTACAGCTCCCGCGGACTGTGGAGCCTGATCCTTGTCGCCTTGCTTGCGCGCAGACTGGGTGTGACAGAAAGCGCTCTCGACAAAATGACGCTTTGCTCGCGCGTGGCGGGAAGCGTGCTCATTCTTGCCGCGGTCATTCTTGTTGTGCTGTGACATCCGCGCCGGCCGCACGCGCAACCAGACCGCGCACCCGTCCCGGGGAAAACCACACGGGCAAAGCGCGCAAGAGCCATTGCCTCACTTCGCGGCGCGGAACTTTGCGCGGCGCCAGCGTGTCATCGCCGCGGTCCCCCAGCAAGGCAAGCGTCCGGAGCCCCAGCAAGGCAGGCAACAAGAGAGCGTAGCGCAAACGGCCGGAACGCAGGGCAGCGCAGTAGTCACCCCCCGCCGCCAATCCGGTGCGCGCTGTCTCCATCGCACGCGGCACATCACGGTTTTCCAAATAAACACGGCCGAGGGCGGCATCCATGCGACGGTCGCGCAAGATATTGACCAGTTGCAGCGCCTCGCCGTAGGACCGCGCGCGATCACGCATCGAAGGGAGCGGATCGGCGGAAAAATCGCGCTGGTGCGCCGCGCAGAGATCAGTGAGGAATTCGCCGGCGCTACCCGCCACCAGGTAGGTGTAGCGCGACAATTCTTCGCCGGCGAGGGGCGGTGAATCCGGGAAGAAACGTTCGACATCGAAAATCTGGCCTTCGAGGATGCAGCCGATCACCGTCCGAACGCGGTGAAGCGCGCCATTCTCCAGCGATTGCATGCGTCGCCAAAGCTCCGGCATACGCGCGAGCAGGCGGCTTGCCGCATCGTCACGAACGGAACGGGACCACTCCTCTGCGTCGTAGCCCTCGATCCCAGTCCTACCAAGCGAAGCAAGGAACGACCTCAGTGCACCGGCGCGCTGTGCCGAGTCCGCATCCGCCTGATCGGCGATGGTGTCGGTTCCTCGCGCCAGCAAATAAGCGAGCGAGGCCTCCGATCGCGCGCTCTGCGGCAGCAGACCGAGGGTCAGCGCGAACGAACGGGCGGTGCGGCGGAGGAGTTCTTTCTCGTTCATGGCTGCGGCGGCGGACCCTGCACCGGCACCACGCGGATGCGCGCGCGGTCGGTCACGCCGAGACCGATGGTGGCGGCCGACTCGAGCCACGTCAGCTTCGGTGCCAGGAGGGGCAAGCCCGCGCCTTTGCGGAATCCGTCGATCAGATCGAGCGCGACCGTGTCCAGGGCCACGGGGTCGCGCGACACATAAATCGCGCCGTAGTTTTCGACGTATTGCGGTTCGGGGAAAGGACCGCCCGCATATTGCGGACGCAAAGCGTCGAGGATGGTGAGCACAACTTTGCCGCCGATGCGCGGGTCGGAATAAAGCTCGGCAAGATAAGGATCGCCGTAGTGCGGAGGACGCGCCAAGCGCCGCCAATTGTCGAGGTTGTCGAGCACCATGCCGGAAAAAGCGCCGTTGAGACCGGAGGAAAGATGGTCGGTCAGCGCGGGAACATGCACCACTTTGTCCACCCCGCGCGTCAGGACGACCGAAAGGTGGCTCTTGCCGGACGTCTGCTCCTCGGCGGCTTGGGCCGGACTGAAGTCCCGATCACCGTCGATAAGACGTCCCATCACCGCGGCGGTGACCACGTCGTCATCCGAATAGCCGCCGGCGCGATCGGTCGAGGTGACGAGAAAACGACGGGATAACGCACCGTAACCGGTGCGGCTCATGTCGCTCCATTTGCGGTCCCAAATGACGATACGTTGCGGCGCCACGCCCGCGGACACCAGACCCTCGGCCACCGCCGACACCACGGCAGCGTGCGTGGAGGACACCGGCGCACCGGAGGCCGAGATTTTTATGCCGACACGATCGGTCGGGCGCACGAGCGAGCGCCACGCGGAGGAGATGTCCTGTTTCCCCGTGGCGGCCATCACCGCGCTGTCGACCATCCGCGCCACCGCACCCGACCGCACCTTTCCGCTTTCGATAACGGCCGCGCTGCGCGCGACATAAACGTCCGCCGCGCGGCCGGTGGCAGCGACCAACAGCAACGCCAAAACTGGAAATGCTTTCACCATGCAACCACAGCCATCGCACCCTGCGAGAGAACCCCGGCTTCCTCGGCGGTGATCCAACGCTCCTCGTAGCCCGGACCATAGGAATCGGAAAGCGCGATCTCGCCGGTCCCGCGGTTGTAGCCGGTAATGAGGCATACGTGGCCCTCGGCCGCCTCCTTGGCGAGCGCGCGTGCATCACGGCGGGGTTGCTTCAACGAATCGGACCAATTTTTCCAATCGACCGTCTGGCTCCGCGCGCGCATGCGCGCGTTGATTCGTTCGTTGACCGTCTCCGATGTGCGCAAAGCCCACATCACCGGGACGCCGGCATCGATCCATTTGGCCACGACGGAGGGCTCGGGGCCACCGGAGATGTTGATGATACGCCGCGCATGGCGACGGATGGTGTCACCAACGGCAAACAGGACATCCTCAAGGAGAGTTCCGCCACCGGGTCGCGTGTTGGCCGCCATGGCTAGCAAATACATGTCGGCCGGGATTCCAAGATGGCGCAGCATGCGTTCCATCGTCGCGGGGACGCAAAATCCCTTCGGCCCTTGATCCACCATGGGAATGCCGACGATGACCACGTCGCCGTTTTCCCGCCGCTGCACGCGCGAGGACATTTTTTCGCGCAAATCGCGGGAAGAGGTGCGTCCGGCGGGATTCGCATCATCGAGATCGCGGGGCGGCACAATACGCAGTGCGACATATTCGTCGCGCACGGAGACCAGCAGGAGTGCATGGCCGTTCCAGTCGCGACGGCGCGAACGCTCCTGCATCTGGCCGGGGCTTCCCGTCCTCTCGCGCGCGGCAGGACCGGCCAGCGCCTCGAGCGCTTCGTCGAGCGCCCGGTCGTCTTCCGCGATCGCCTTGCGGTAGTCGCGCAAAATCTGTTCGGGGCGCGGCGCGCGGCGGCCGGGTGCCGAAGGAGCAAACTGCCCGACGGAGTCGCCTTTGTTGGCGAAAACAATGCCCACGGCCGCGACTTTTCCACCTTGCGCCGAAAGGCTGATCGCGTAGGGGCGGCGTCCGAGCACCCGCATTTCTTCCCGTGGATAAAGACGGTAGTTTGCATCGTCGGGCGTTTCCGACTCCGGGCGCAGTCCCAGCCTCTGCGCCACGACACTCGCATCCTCTTCCCAGATCGTGCCGTTTGACGGGAAAATCGGCAGACCGAGCGCTGCGTTCATTTGTTCCGCACCGGCGGATCCCGAGGCCCGCGTCGAACATGCGGCCAAGCCGCAGAGCACGGCCGCGGCGGCGCGGAGGAATTTCATTCCGCGGGCGCCGGGGCGAGCGGGGCCACCAGCCGCACATTGAGCGGCTTGACCTTGTCATAAATCCGCTCGGCCACCGTTCCGCCTCCCTCGTAGCCGCGCGCCAGCATCTCGAGCTTGGCGTCGAGATTGTCGATGTAATGCAACGCGATCGCCTCCGGCGTTTTGGGCTGCACCGGCGAGCCGAACTCCAATTCCCCGTGGTGAGCCGCAACGAGATGGAGCAGGTGCAACCTCGCGTCTTCGTTGTCAGGCGCGAGATCTTTCCAATCCTCGAGGGGCAACGCCTTCCAAAGGGTGTTGACCAGCTCGATGCCGATGTTGATGTGGCCGAGCAACTCGCCCCGCTCGTCGAAGGGCATGGTGAAACTTCCCTCCTCCACGCAATTTTCCCAGAGCTTGCCGCAGTCGTGGAAAAGCACCCCGGAAACGAGGAGGTCGCGGTGGAGCGCCGGGTTCACCGCGCACACCGCATCCGCGTAGCGCATCATCTGCGCGACATGTTCGACGAGTCCCCCGCGCCGGGCATGATGAAAGAAGCGCGCAGCGGCCGTCCGGCGGAAACGCGGACCGAATTTTTCCAGAAACAGCAGGCCGAGAGCCTTGAGCCGCGGGTCGCGGATCGAGGAAACCGACGACTCGATGAATTTGTAATCCTCTTCCTGTCTCGAGCGCAGGTCTGCCGGGCCGGCGAGGAATTCCTCTTTGGCGTCCCCGGTTAACGGTGCGAAACTCCAACGCTTGGCCTCGAGGCCGAACTGCGGGTGGACGGTGAATTCACCCTCGAGTTTGAGGCACGCGCCGGCGGCCAGTTCCTGTGCCGGAGCGTATTGCCCGTTGTCCGACCAAACACGCAACGCGAAGCGGTCGCGGGCGTCCACCAGTTGGATATCAAGGAAAGGCTTGCCGTCCTTCGACGCCTTCTCGGTCACCGTTTCGACCAGCACCGGGAGAACCGCACGCGTGCGGCCGGCGCGGGCGGCGGCGCGCAGCGAAGCGATGTCGGTCAGATCGGGCACGGACAAAGAAATTGCCGCGCCCGGGCATGCGGGGCAAGCGCAGGAATCAGGGTGCCGTCAGCGGTAAACGCTGACGACGGACGAACTGGCCGAATTTCCGGCAGCGTCGTAAGCCTTGGACTGGAGTTGATAAGTGCCCCTGACCAACTTCGACGTGCTCCACTTGTAGGTGAAGCTGCCGGTCGTGGATGACGCGACAAGACGGCCGTTGATATAGAGTTCGGCCTTGGTCACCCCGATGTTGTCGCTCGAGGAAACAGTCACGTTGACCGAGCGCAGGCCCGCGATGGAGCTGCCGTTGGCGGGACTGGTCACCGCGGTGACGGGGGCCGCTGTGTCGAGCACGGGGACCGCGGCAGCGACAACCTTGCTGGCATTGAGCCGACCCGTTCCATAGTAGATGTCCTTGCCCAGCGCACCCAGATCATCGGTGTTGGACGTCAGGAGCGCGGAGAGCTGCGCGTTGGAGAGGGCGGGATTACGGGAAAGAGCCAGCGCGGCCACGCCGGCCGTGAGCGGGCTGGAGAAAGACGTGCCGGAAATAGTCACGTATCCGCCGTTGACCCAAGAGGTGGTGATATTTTCGCCCGGCGCACAAAGATCGACGAAGCTTCCGTAGCTGGAAAAGGAAGCGAGCGTGTCGGACGCGGTTGTCGCCGAGACGGCAACGACATTGGTGTAGGCTGCCGGATAGACCGTGGTGCTGCTCGCGTTGTTGCCGGCGGCGGCGACGAGGAGGGAGCCCTTGTTCCATGCGTAAGAAACCGCGTTTTGCAACGTGGAAGAGGACGACGTGCCCCCGAGGCTGAGGTTGATGATCTTGGCGCCCATGTCGGCCGAGTAGGCGATGCCGTTGGCGATCGCGGAATAGGATCCGCTGCCGGAGGAGTTCATCACTTTGACGGGGAGGATAGCAACGTCCCATGCGGCCCCGGCGACGCCGATGCCATCGTTGCCTTTAGCCGCGGCGACTCCCGCGACTGCCGTGCCGTGACCGTTGTCGTCTGCGGGATCCGCGTCGCTATTGACGAAGTCGTAGCCGGGAAGAACGCGTCCGGCCAGATCGGGATGCGTCGCCTGCACGCCCGAATCGACGACCGCAACAGTCACGCCGGCCGATCCGGTGGTGAAGTCCCATGCGGCGGGCGCAACCACTTTGGGAAGATGCCACTGATAAGCAGCGTAATAAGGATCGTTCGGAGTGAGAATGATGTTCGCGATGTAGTCGGGCTCGGCGAACTCGAAATTCGGGTTCTTGGACAGCGCTTCAATGACACGCGACTCGGATTGCGCCGGCACCCGCAAAATGCGCACACCGATCTGCGGCACGCGGCCGATTTCACTCGCGCCGGCAGCTTTTATCGAGGCCTGCACCGCGGCGTCCGAGGCACCCGCCAGGGGCTTGACGAGAACTCGGCCCGGAACGAAGTCGGCGGAGAAAGAGGATCCAGCAAAAAGGAGTGAGATTATGAGGGCAAAGGTTCCAGTTCTCATGGGACAAATAAAGCTATTGAGGAACGGTCTTGAGGCAAGACAAAACGCAGCTCCAAATGGCTTAAACCGTTGTCGATGAATGGCTTGCCGAAATATCAAGACGCCGCCTTCGCCACCGCTTCCCAAGCTTGGCGCTGGGCGTCACTGAGAGTTGTCGGCAACTGCACATCGATCACAGCGTAAAAATCGCCGCGCGTTCCGCCTCGCTGAGGCATGCCCCGTCCGGGCAGGCGGAATTTGCGGCCGTTTTGGGTGAGCGCCGGGATCTTCAGTTTCGCGCGACCGTCGAGCGTGGGAATCGTGATCTCGCCGCCGAGCACGGCTTGGGTCACGGGCAACTCGATTTCGTGGATGACGTCGGCACCCTCGACGGTGAATTCCGGATGCCTCTCGAAGCGAACGCGCAAATAAAGATCGCCCGCTTCGCCGCCGCCGCTCCCCTCGCCGCCGATGCCCGCCAGACGGATACGCTGTCCCTCGCGCACGCCCTTGGGGATTTTCACCGTGTAGGTCTCGACTTTTCCGGAGCGGCCGCGCGTGAAGGAAATCTGCCTTGTCGATCCGTGGAGAGCCTCCTCGAGGGTGACCATGATGTCCGCCTCGGCGTCCTGTCCGCGCAGCGGCATATCCTCGCCGTAAAACGCGCTGCCGCGACGACCGCCGCGGGCGGCGCGCCCGAAAAACGCCTCGAAGAAATCGCTGAAGCCCGTGCCGCCGAACTGGAATTCCTCCTCGCCGCCGCCGTAGCCGCCCATTCCTCCGGGGAAGCCGCCCGGAAAACCGCCGCCCGGGGGCGGACGGAACCCCGCGCCGGCCTGCTGCCAGTTGGGCCCGAGTTCGTCGTATTTTTTACGCTTCTCCGGATCGCTGAGAACCTCGTAAGCCTCGTTGATTTCCTTGAACTTCTCCTCGGCGGCCTTTTTGTCCTTCGCCAAGTCCGGATGGTGCTGGCGGGCGAGCTTGCGGAACGCCTTTTTGATCTCGTCGGCCGATGCCGTCTTGGCCACGCCGAGCGTCTTGTAGTAGTCGCGAAATTCCACGGGATTAAATTCGACCGGACACTATAAAACCGCCGCGGCGCGACACCAACAGATTCCGCCGCTTGGCGCAGCATGGGAACCGCGCTAGCCTGCGCGCACCATGATCGACATCCGCCAGATCCGTGAAACGCCGGAAACGGTCAAAGCTCTCCTCGCCTTACGCGGCCCGCAATTCGGGGCGATGGTGGATGGCGTTATCGCGGCGGACGTCGAGCGCCGCGCCAACGAGACGCGCTGGCAGCAATTGCAAGCCGACCGCAAAAGGCTGAGCAAGGAGATCGGCGCCCTGCGGGCAAAAAAAGAGGACAGCTCGGCGCTCGAGGAGGAATCGAAGAAGCTCGGCTCCGAAATGGAATCGCTGCAGGCGGCATCCGCCGCGGCCGAGGAAAAGCAACGGGAGTTGTTGCTGTCGATTCCGAATCTGCCCCACGACAACATTCCCCGAGGCGGCGACGCGGCATGCAATCCGGTGTTGCGCACGTGGGGCGAGCCGAAAGCTCCGGCAGGCGCGCAGGACCACGTGGCCATCGGCACACGGCTCGGACTTTTCGACGCGGAACGCGCGGCCAAAATAAGCGGTAGCGCTTTTATCTGCTACACGGGCCAAGGGGCCGGATTGGAACGCGCTTTGATCAACTTCCTGCTCGACTTGCACACGCGCGACCACGGCTACACCGAGATGAGCCCGCCTTTCCTCGTCAACCGCGCGTCAATGACCGGCACCGGACAGCTGCCGAAATTCGAGGCCGACCTTTTCGGCGTGACCGACAGCGAGCTTTTCCTCATTCCGACGGCCGAAGTGCCGGTGACGAATTTCCACCGCGAAGAAATCCTTCCCGCCGAAAAACTTCCGCTCAAATACGCGGCCTACACGCCGTGCTTCCGGCGCGAGGCGGGCTCCACGGGGCGCGATACTCGCGGGCTTATCCGCATGCACCAGTTCGACAAGGTGGAACTCGTGAAGATCTGCAAGCCGGAGGATTCCGCCGCGGAACTGGAGTCGCTCACTGCCGACGCCGAGCGCGTGCTGCAGCTTCTCGGGTTGCCCTACCGCGTCATCGAACTCTGCGGCGGCGACCTGGGTTTCAGCGCACGCCGCACCTACGACATCGAAGTCTGGGCGCCCGGCCACGACGGATGGCTCGAGGTCTCGAGTTGCTCGAACTTCGGCGACTATCAGGCGCGACGCATGGCGCTGCGTTTCAAGGGTGCGGACGGGAAAAACCACTTCTGCCACACCCTCAACGGATCCGGCACGGCCCTCGCGCGCCTTTACGTGGCGCTGCTGGAAAACGGACTGCAACCCGACGGCTCGGTGCATCTGCCTGAAATTCTCCAGCCCTATTTCGGAGCCGCGAAAATCTCCGCGCGCTGATGGCATGAAAAAAAAGGCGGCCGATCTTCTGCCGCGTTTCCTGGAACGCACGGCCGGCCTGCCGCTTGACGCGCCCGCCGTGGTCGGTGTTTCCGGCGGGATGGATTCCGTGGTGCTGCTCGACCTTTTGCGCCGCGCCGGATTCTCCCGGCTCGTCGTCGCGCACTTCCATCACGGCCTGCGCGGCAGGGCCGCGGACGAGGATGCCCGTTTCGTCGAGTCGCTCGCACAAAAAAACGCGATGGCATTTGTCGCCGGACGCGGAAAAACACGCGCCCGCGCCGCGGGCAAACACGAGTCGATCGAGGAGGCCGCGCGGAAATTGCGCCGCGCATTCTTTCGCCGTGCCGCGCGCAAGCACGGTGCGGCGCTGATTTTCCTCGCGCATCACGCGAACGACGCGGCGGAAACCGTGCTTTTCCATCTCGCCCGAGGCAGCGGACTGCGCGGCATGGGCAGCCTGCGCGAATCCTCACCGCTGGAGGGGAGCAGCGCGGAAATTGCGCGACCCCTGCTCGGCTTCACCCGCCGGGAGATCGAGAGCTATGCCAATTCGCACCGCCTCGAATTCCGGCACGACGAGTCGAATTTTTCCCGCTGTCATACCCGCAACCGCATCCGCCACGATGTCCTCCCGGCGCTGGCCGGGGCGGTCGGTTTCGATCCCGTCCCCTGCATGGCAAGGGCCGCGGCGATCCTTGCCGACGAGGATGACTGGTCGGAAATGCAGGTGGCAGAAACCGCGGCGCACAGCCGGCTCGAACTTCGCGGCCTCCGCGCTCTGCACATCGCCCACCAAAGGCGTCTTCTGCGCGCATGGCTCAGGATTCACACCGGTCGGGACACCGATTTCGCCACGATCGAGCGCGCCCGCGCATTGGCCGCGTCCGGCGCCGCACCGGCGAAGATCAACCTGCCCGGCGGACGCCACTTGCGCCGCCGTGCGGGCAGGCTCTTCATCGAAGGTCCTGCTGCCCGGCGCCCTCGGGGCTAGAACCTATCTCCGGCGGGTTCTTTCTTGCCCGCACGGCCCGCTTGGGGGAAAAACAACGCGCTTCCGACGCGCACTTTGCGAATCAACCGCGGCCGGGCATCTATCATGGCCAATACTATTCTTGTGGGCGCCCAGTGGGGTGACGAAGGGAAAGGAAAAATCATCGACTATCTCACCGACGATGCCGACATCGTCGTGCGGAGCCAGGGCGGCAACAACGCCGGCCACACCATCGTCCACGGCGACCGGAAATTCGTCCTGCACCTGATCCCCAGCGGGATCCTGCGCCGCGGGAAAGTCTGCGTCATCGGCAACGGCGTGGTGGTCGATCCCCTCGCTCTCGTCACCGAGATCAAGGGACTGCGCGCCCGCGGGATCAAAGTCGGAAAGAACCTTCTCCTCAGCGACTGCGCGCATCTCGTCATGCCTTGGCACCGGGCGATCGACGAAGCCCGCGAACTGCTCAAGGGCAAAAACAAGATCGGAACGACCAAACGCGGCATCGGCCCGGCCTACGGCGACAAGGCTGCCCGCACCGGCCTGCGTGTCGGCGATCTGCTCGACGCAAAAACATTCACCGAAAAATTCAAACTCCGCCTGCGCGAGAACAACGCCGTTCTCCGGTCGCTCGGCGCCAAGCCGGTTGCACTCCAGCCCGCGCTTCGCCACTACCTCGCGGCGGCGAAAATCCTGCGCCCGCACATCGCCAATACCGTGGTTTATCTGCACGAGGCGATGACGGGCGGGAAACGCATTCTCTTCGAGGGCGCGCAGGGCACTTACCTCGACCTCGATCACGGCACCTACCCGTTCGTGACCAGCTCGAACACCACGGCCGGCGGCGCCTGCACGGGTTCGGGCGTCCCGCCCCACCGCATGGACACCGTCATCGGCGTGATGAAAGCCTACACCACGCGGGTCGGCGAAGGTCCTTTCCCGACGGAGGACAAAACAATCTCCGACCTGCTGCACGCCATGGGACGCGAATTCGGCGCTACCACGGGACGCGCACGGCGCTGCGGTTGGTTCGACGCCGTGGCGACGCGATACGCCTCGATGATCAACGGGATCGATGAACTGGCCATCACCAATCTCGACGGACTCGACGGCGTTCCGGCCATCAGGGTCTGCACCGCTTACAAACTCGACGGGAAAACCATGAAGCACCCGCCGACCGACGCCGCGGCCTGGGCCCGCTGCCGCCCTGTTTACACCAAGTTCCCCGGATGGATGGCCGACACGTCGCGGGCGAGGAAATTTTCGGACCTCCCGCCCGCGGCACGCCGCTACGTCAAAGCTCTCGCAACGCTCACCGGCGCACGGTTGCGGATCGTCAGCGTGGGCGCCGGGCACGACGAAACGATCCGTTTGTGAGCAACCCCGCCGGAGTCACCGCGGAAAAAATTCCGCGTCATATCGCCGTCATCATGGATGGCAACGGACGCTGGGCCCGCGAGCGCGGGCTGCCGCGCATCGAGGGACACCGGCGCGGATCCGAAGCGGTGCGCGCATGCACCGCCGCCTGTCTCGAGGCCGGTGTGCCCTTCCTCACGCTGTATGCTTTCAGCAAAGAAAACTGGCAGCGTCCGCCCGACGAGGTGAAAGCGCTGATGACGCTTCTCGACCGTTTTCTTGCCGAGCGCACGGCCGAGATCATGGAGCGCAACATACGACTCAGGGCCATCGGCCATCTCGACGACCTTCCCGCCAAGGCGAGAAAGAGGCTCGATGATTCCATGGCGCGCTCCGCAGGCAACACCGCGCTCACGCTCACCTTGGCGCTGAGCTACGGATCGCGCACCGAGATCACCGATGCCGCGCGCGCCATCGCGCGGGAGGCGAAGCAGGGCCTCATCGATCCCGACGCGATCACCGAGGAAACGATCTCGTCGCATCTTTACACCGCGGGCCAACCGGACCCCGACCTCCTCGTGCGCACCTCCGGAGAAATGCGCATTTCCAATTTTCTCCTCTGGCAGCTCAGCTACACTGAGATCGTGGTCACCGACAAACTCTGGCCGGACTTCGGCAAAGAAGATCTTTTTGCCGCGATACGCGAATACGCCGGACGCCACCGCCGCTTCGGCGGCGTCTGACCCGCATGCCGATGTCCGCCAAGCAGACCGTCCTGG
Source organism: Chthoniobacterales bacterium (assembly GCA_018883245.1). Classification (NCBI taxonomy): domain Bacteria; kingdom Pseudomonadati; phylum Verrucomicrobiota; class Spartobacteria; order Chthoniobacterales; species Chthoniobacterales bacterium. Next base: position 24,500 of record VEQL01000007.1, on the reverse strand, counting down.
TTGTCGATCCCGACCCCGACTTCCTCGAGTGGGCGTGCACCCAGCTCGCGACCGACGACGTGCGCGTGGTCACCGCGGATGCGCATGAGCAGGCTTTCAAGATTTTCTGCGCCGAAGACCCGCTTGTCGTCATCACCGAGATGCGGCTCGGGACGCACAGCGGGTTGGAACTGCTCGCGCGCCTGCGCAAGCGCAATCCCAACGTGCTCGTCATTGTCACGGGCGCGCTCGGCACGACGCAGAGCGTGATCGAGTCCATGCGGCTGGGCGCGTTCGACTTCGTGCGCAAGGAACAATTGCCATTCAACCTGAAGATCGTCGTCGATGCCGCGCTGAAGGCCGCGGCCGAAGCGCGGCAGGCAAGGCCTTCCGAGCCGAGCCTCACCGTCGAACAGCACCAAGACAGCATTGTCGGGCAGTCGGCCGCGATGCAGGAAGTTTTCAAGATGGTCGGCCGCATCTCGAACAGCGACGCGGCCGTCATGATCACCGGCGAGAGCGGTTCGGGCAAAGAACTCGTCGCCCGCGCGATCCACCAATACAGCGCGCGCCACGAGCGTCCGTTCCTCGCCATCAACTGCGCCGCCATCCCGGAAAACCTGCTCGAGAGCGAACTCTTCGGCCACGAAAAGGGATCTTTCACCGGCGCGAGCGCGCAACGCATAGGGCGCTTCGAGCAATGCGACGGCGGGACCCTTTTTCTCGACGAGATCGGGGACATGCCGCTCGCCATCCAGAGCAAGCTGCTGCGCGTGCTGCAGGACGGGACCTTCTCGCGCGTGGGAGGCAACCAGACGCTCAAGACCGACGTGCGGATCGTGGCCGCCACGAACAAGAACCTCGAAGCCGAGGTGGCGGACAAAAAATTCCGCGAGGACCTTTTTTACCGGCTCAATGTGGTGCGGCTGCATCTTCCGCCGCTGCGCAACCGCAAGGAGGACATCCGCCTTCTCGCGGAGTATTTTCTCAAGCGCATCGCGTCGCGGACGCTCAAGCCGCAGCTGCAGCTCAGCAGGGAAGCGGTGGAGGTGCTCGAAGCCTACGGGTGGCCCGGCAACGTTCGCGAACTGGAGAATACGGTGCAGCGCGCGGCCGTTCTCGCGACGGGCGATGTCCTGTTGCCGAAGGATCTTCCGCTCGGTCAGCCGGCGGAGTCGGCGGTCAGCGACTCCGCAGCACCGCGTTCGCCCGCAACCATCGACGAGGCGGTGACCGCGCTCTTCGAAGCCGCGACCGCCCGGCCAGGATTGGAATTGTTGCCGTGGCTGGAAAGGGAATTCACCAAGCGAGCCATGGAAGCAACCGGGCAGAACCAAGTGCGCGCGGCAAAATTGCTGGGCATCACGCGCGCCACCTTGCGCAAACGGCTCGAGCACCTGCGCGCCGGAGCAGCGTGAAAACCTCCTGCACGTGGGTGCGCGAAGGCGGTGCGTGGATCGAAGGCGCGCAGCTTCCCGTGACTGACCGCGCCATCCGATACGGCATGGCCGTTTTCGAGACGATTGGTGTGCGCGAAGGCAAAACGCTTTTTCTCGCGGAGCATCTCGCACTGTTGCATGAGAGCGCCCGGACACTTCTGTCCGGGGCCCTCGACGCAAAGCTGCAGGGCGCGCTCGATTTGCCGGCGCTCGAACCCGACGACAACGGCATCCTCAGGCTCTACGTCACCGCAGGCGACGGAAGTCCCGCAGATCCGGTCATCGCATCACGCGTCTTCGCCCTTTTTGAATCGCTCGGCACCGTGACCATGCCCGATGCGCAAACCGCACGACTCCATCCCGAACGCGTCGCGCCGTTCGCCCACGGGCGCAAGACCTCCAACTACTGGATGCAATGTGCCGCGCAAGGCGGAGCTGCGAACGCCGGGTTCGATCATGCCTTGCTGGCCGACCACGAAGGCCGGCTCGTTTCCGCCGCATTCGGCAATGTGTTCTTTGTGCTCGACGGCAAACTCTGCACGCCGTCGCTTTCGCTCGCCGTGCGCCCCGGTGTCATTCGGGGCTGGGTCATGCGCCGGGCGGGAGCGGAGGAGGTCGCCTTTCCCGCCGATCACCTCGTGGAGGCCTCGGAGATTTTCCTCTGCAACAGCCGCCTGGGCGTGATGCCGCTGCATTTCGAGGGGATCGGCCCGGGCGCGGTCGGACGCGCCTTGCGCGAGGAGATTCTCCGCGAAAAATTGGTTCCGTGACAAAAGACCTTCTGTCGGCTGCCGACTCGAGCGCCGCTGCGCGCGCATGGCTTGACGCGATCGGCAGAGACGAGCCGGCGTCGGCCGGCGCGGTGGCTGCGCCGGCACAGCCGTTCCTCGCGGCGTGGCTGGCCGCGAAGACCGGAAGAAAGATCTGCGTGGTTTGCCCGGACGTGAGGAGGCAGGAGGAATTTTTCCACGCTCTCCGATTCTGGGCGCCGGAATCCCTCCTGCTTCCCGATCTCGAGCTTTCCGGGAATACGGGCGCGTCCGACCCGGATCTTGGTGCGGCACGTTTGGCCGCCCTGCGCGAGCTGGATACCGCCCCTCCTCCTGTCGTCGTCGCCACCGCCGACGGCTTGACGCACCCGGCACCCGCGCGTGCGGACCTTGAGGAAGCCGTGTTGGAACTCGGCCGCGGAGATTCGCTCGCGCCAGAGGATCTTGTCGCACGATTCGAAAATGCCGGCTTCAGCCGGGTGCCTTCGGCGGCTCAGCGCGGTCAATATGCGGTGCGCGGCGGCATCATCGACGTCTTTCCGTGGCAGACATCTCTGCCTGTCCGTTTCGAGTTTTTCGGCGACGAAATCGAATCGATCAGGTCCTTCGACCCGGACTCCCAGCGCTCCGTGGAAACCTTGGATCGCTGCGAACTCATCCTCGGTGAAAACAGCGCGCAGCATCAGTCCGTCGCACTCGATCACTTCCGGCCGGAGACGCTTTTCGTCTCCGTGGAGGACGCCTGGCCCCGGGCCGGGGTCCGGATGCACGAGGGTCCGGTTTTGTCGGGCAGCGGGGAGTTCGAGATTCTCGCGTCCGATCATCCCCTCGGCGACTTTGCCGCCGGCGACATCGTCCTTGTCGAAAAACGGCGCAGGGACATGTTTCGCCAGATTGCGCAGTGGCTCGACGAGGGATGGAACCTGCGCATCGTATGCACCAACGAGGGGGAAGCGACGCGTTTGCGCGAATTGGCGGCGTCCGAGCAAGATGCACCGCACGAACTTCCCGTCGTTCTCGGTGCTCTTGCCCGCGGATTTGTCCTGCCGGACGCGCGCCTCGCGATCCTGACCGATGCAGAAATGTTCGGACGCGCGGCGAGCATGGAGGCCCGGCGCGGCGGATGGCAGCGCGCACGCGCCGCGCTGAAACGCCAGGCTCTTCGGTTCGACGATTTCGAACCCGGCGATCTTGTTGTCCATCTCGACTACGGGATCGCACGCTACCGCGGGCTCGGCGTGATACCCGGCCAGGAAGAGGCCGGCGAGGTTCTGACGCTCGAGTTCGCGCGCGGATCGAAGCTTTACGTCCCGCTCGACCAGGGATGGAAAGTTTCAAGGTATGTCGGGATCGGCCGGAAAAATCCGGCGCTCAGCGACCTCGGCGACGAACGATGGAACCGCGCGAGGGCTCGCGCGGAAAAATCCGTCCTCGCCTACGCCGAAAAGCTCCTGCGCGTGCAAGCCGAGCGCGAATCGCACACCGGGACGGCGTTTCCCCCGGACAACGCGTGGCAGTGCGAATTCGAGGAAGCTTTTCCTTTCCAAGAAACCCCCGACCAGGCGCGCGCCATCATCGAAACCAAGCAGGACATGGAATCGGGCAGACCGATGGATCGGCTCATCTGCGGCGATGTGGGCTTCGGCAAAACCGAGGTCGCGATCCGCGCGGCCTTCAAGGCGGTGATGGGCGGAACCCAGGTGGCCTTCCTGGCGCCCACGACCGTGCTCGCGCAGCAGCATTGGCAGACACTGCGCGAACGCATGTCGGATTACCCGGTGAGCATCGACCTCCTGAGCCGCTTCCGCACCGCGAAGCAGCAGAAACAGACGCTCCACGGACTGCGCGACGGCGGCATCGACATCGTCGTCGGCACGCACCGCCTGCTCGGGAAAGACATCGCGTTCAAAAATCTCGGCCTCGTGATCGTGGACGAGGAGCAGCGTTTCGGTGTTTTGCACAAGGAGAGATTGAAGGAAAACTTCCGCCGCGTGGATGTGCTCACGCTTTCCGCCACGCCCATCCCGCGCACGCTCTACCTCTCGCTGCTCGGCGCACGGGACATGAGCACGATCGAGACCCCGCCACCCAACCGCATTCCCGTGGAAACCGTCATCTGCGCCTACGACGAACGCATCATCCGCGACGCCATCCGGCGGGAACTCGCGCGCGGCGGGCAGGTGTATTTCCTCCACAACCGCGTCAAATCGCTCGGCGCCCTCGAAAAACGCCTCAGGGAACTCGTGCCCGCGGCGCGCATCGTCACGGGACACGGACAAATGGATGAGGACGAACTCGAGGAGGTGATGAACACATTTGTCGCCGGACGTGCCGACATCCTGCTCTGCACGACAATCATCGAAAGCGGGCTCGATATCCCCAACGCGAACACCATCATCATCGACCGTGCGGACCGTTTCGGACTCGCCGATCTATACCAGCTTCGCGGTCGCGTCGGCCGCTCGAACCACAAAGCCTACGCTTACCTCGTGCTGCCGCGCGATCTACTGGGAACTGGCGAAGCGCGCAAACGCATCGCCGCCATCCGGCAATACTCGAACCTCGGGGCGGGATTCCGTCTGGCCATGCGCGACCTCGAGATACGCGGAGCCGGCAATATCCTGGGCACGGAGCAAAGCGGCCACATTCTTGCCATCGGCTTCGAATTTTACTGCCGTCTGCTCAAAAAGGCCGTCGCCAGACTGAAAGGCGAAAAACCCCTGGCGAGGCCGGACATCAAAGTTCATTTGGACTTTGTCTCGACCGATCCCGCGACCGCCACATCGGGCCAACTGCCGGCCTGGATTCCCGCGGATTACATTGCCGAGGCCCGTGAACGGGTCGCCGCACACCGCGAATTGGCCGAGGCCGAGAGCCTTCCGGCGTTGGATAATTTGAAAAATCTCTGGCGGGACCGCTACGGACGCCTGCCCTCGCCGGCCCGCAATCTTCTGAAGGTGGCGGCCGTCCATCTCCGGGCCGCGGCCGCGGGCCTCGATCTCGTGGAAACAGAGGGAGATATCCTCCGTCTCCGCCGCGGCGGGGACTTCATCATGATCGGCCACCGTCACCCGCGCCTCGAATCCAGCGATCCCGCCTTGAAATTGCGCCAGATTCTTACACTCTTGCAGCAACTGTGATCCCGCATTCCCGCCTCCTGCCCCTCGCACTCGCCCTGCTTGCCGTGTTTTTGCCCCGCGCCGCGGATGCCCAGTCGCCGCGCGAACGCATGGTCGACGGCATCGCCGCCGTGGTGAATTCCAACGTCATCACCTTCGGCCAGGTCCGCGAAATGATGATGTTCCGCCAGCGCTCCCTCGCGGAAATGTATCAAGGCGAGGAGTTGCAGGAAAAAATGAAGGAGTCGCAGAAGGCCGCGCTCAAGGACCTCATCGACCGCCAGCTCATCATCGATTACTTCAACAAGGAAGGTTTCAAAATCCCCGACCACGTCATCGAGGACCGCATCAACACCATCATCCGCGAGGAGTTCGGCGGCGACCGCACGGCCTTCGTGCGCACACTCAAGGCGCAGGGCTTCAGCCTCGCCCGGTTCCGCACGGTCGAACGCGACAAGATCATAGTCCAAGCCATGCGCCAGCGCGCCGTGCGCTCGGACTTTGTCATATCGCCCGACAAGGTCGAGGCCTACTACCGCAAAAACATCGAGCAGTATTCCACTCCCGAGGAAATCAAGCTCAGCATGATCGTCCTCCGGCCCGACGCCGAGGGAACGGAAAACCCCGTCGATGCCAAGCAGGCCATGGCCGAGGAAATCCGTTCCAAAATTCTCGCCGGGGGCGATTTCGCCGGCATGGCGCAAATGTATTCCGACGACAGCACCGCGGATTTCGGCGGCGACTGGGGATGGGTGGACAAAAAGACGCTTTCGGAGGATCTCAACAAAGTCGCTTTCGCGCTCAACACCGGCGAACTGAGCAAAGTGATCCAGATCGGCGACACGTTCTACATCCTGCGCGTCGATGCGCGGAAACCGGCGGTGACGCGGCCGCTCTCGGAAGTCCGCGAGGAGATCACCAAGAAACTTTTCGAGGAGGAGCGCCTCCGCTTGCAGGACCAGTGGATCGACACGCTCCGCGAAAAAGCCTACGTGAAAATTTACTGAGCGTGTCCGCGCGACCCGTCCTCGGCCTCACCTGCGGCGACCCGGCCGGCATCGGCCCCGAAATTGTCCGCGCCTGCCTCTCCGACCCGGCGCTGCCGCAAACATGCGAATTCCGCGTCGTCGGGTGCGATTCCTCGGACAACTCCGGACACCCGAGCGCAGCTTCGGCGCGCGCCGCATGGGACTCGATGAAAGAAGCGGCGGGTCTCCTTCAATCCGGCGAGATCCAAGGCATCGTGACAGGGCCTGTCTGCAAGCAGTCGCTCCATAAAATCGGCTTCCCGTTCCCGGGGCAGACCGAATTTTTCGCGGCGCGCGCCGGAGCCGACAATTACGCGATGTGTCTGACCGGCGGATCGCTCACCGTCGCCCTTGTCACGATCCATGTTCCGCTGCGCGATGTGGCGCGGCTTCTGCGAACCGAGGAAGTCGTGCGCGTGGGGCAGCTTCTCCAAGATTTTGCGCGCAAGCGCCTCGGGCGCGAACCGCGCATCGCCGTCGCGGGCCTCAATCCCCATGCCGGCGAAGGTGGCGACTTCGGCGAAGAGGATGAAAAAATCATCGCTCCGGCCGTCGGTAAACTCGCGGCCCACGGGAACTTCAGCGGCCCTTGGGCACCCGACACGATCTTCCACCGCGCCGTGCGCGGCGAATTCGACGCGGTGCTCTGCATGTATCACGACCAGGGCCTCATACCTCTCAAGCTGCTGGCCTTCGACACCGGGGTGAACGTGACACTCGGCTTGCCCTTTGTCCGCACCAGTCCCGACCACGGCACGGCTTTTGAAATCGCGGGCACAGGCAAGGCCAGTCACACAAGCATGATGGCCGCGATCAAGCTTGCCGCGGAGTTGCTGTAGCGCGCCGCCAGCTGCTGCCCCTCGAATTTCCTCAGATCATGTATTCGGGCTCGCCGGACTGTTCGTGCAGTCCGCATTCGCGCTTGAGCCCCCCGAATCTCGTGTCCTCCGGCTTCATTCCGTCGGCAAACCTTGTCGTGCTGTGTGTATCGCCGATGCTTACGTAGCCTTCCTCCCATAGCGGGTGGTAAGGCAGGCCATGCTGGTGCAGGTATTCACCGACTTGGCGGTCGGTCCAGTCGATGATGGGATGGACTTTGAGGATGCGATTCTGCCGCTTGAGCACCGGCAAATCCCCGCGCGACGCGGCGTGCTCGCGCCGCACACCGGTGATCCATGCGCGGGCCCCCAGTTCGCGCAACGCGCGGTTCATCGGCTCGACCTTGTTGATCTTCCCGTATTTCTCCAGACCTTCCATCCCCTGCTCCCACAACTTCCCGTAGATCGCCTCCTGGCGCGCCGGCGTCATGGCCGGATTGTAAATCTTGAGATTGAGCGCGAGTTTCTCCGTCAATTCTTCGGCAAAACGGTAGGTTTCGGGAAACAAATAGCCGGTGTCGATGAACGCGACGGGGATCTGCGGATCGATGCGCGTGACGAGATGCAACATCACGGCCGCCTGCGCGCCGAAACTTGTGCTGAGCACCGCATGGCCGCGGAATTCCTCCAGCGTCCAGCGCACGCGCTCGGATGCGGTGCGTTGCTCCAGCTCGCGATTCCAAGACGCGACTTTCGTATCGTCGATCTCCTGCAAAAAAGGACTGGCCATAAAAAGAGCCCTGCCGAATAAGTCCCCGGCGCCCCCGCGGCAAGAAGCAAATCATCCGCTTTTCATCGACCCGGGGCCGCGGACAAAGCGATAAGGGGGGATGCCCAGCGCAAAGCGTTACCTGCCAGCCCTTTTTCTCGTGGTTGCGATTTTCCTCCACGGATGCAGCCCGAGGGGCACGGCGCCCGGCACGTCTGACCGGAAAGGATTCCTCGTGCATGTCCCCCGGGACGCCGAGGGATTCCTGGCTCTCCATGAACCCGCGAAGCATTGGGAGGAAATCGCCTCGGGGTTGGGTCCGCTGTTGAATGATCCTGCGGCACGCACCGCTTGGTCCCGCAGTCCGGCGGGACGTCTCTTCGAACCTTTCGCGACCACGCCCGCTGCGGCGGAATGGGCGTCCGCATTCCGCGACGCCGCCGGGGAAGAAATGTTCGTGATGCTGGGACCCGGGACCGCGGCTCAACTTGCGGCCTTGCAGCAAATCAAGCGTCTCTTCGAGGCGGCGCGACTTCGCAACCTGTTCACCCCCGGCGCAGGCATGGAAATGGAAGTCCCTGAGACATCTCCCGGGCAGGCGGGCGAGGAAGACCTTCCCACCGCCGCATTCACGGAGGTGATTGTCCCGCTCCCGCCGGCAATGGAAGAGGCATTGCAGCGCTTCGTGCGCGAATTCGCCATTCCACCGGTGGTCCTCGGCGCGAAAATTCCTCCCTCGTCCGCGCTGCCGGCCCTGCTCGACAAATGGGTCGCTGCGTTGCCGGAGAAAATCCGGCGCGACAAGGTCGCGGTCGCCTCGCGCGGCGAATTCACCCGCGTGCGCCTGCCTCTCGCTGCCGTGATTCCGCGCGACACCGCCATTCGCGCCCGCGATATGTTATCGGCCAACATCGGCGATCCCTACACCGCGACCTACATCGTCCGCGATTTGCTCGCCAAAATGACCACCGTCAGCTTCGGACGCGTGGAAGGATATTTTCTCATGACGGTGGGAACCCATGACGGGCTTCCACCGCTGGCCAAAGATCCCGCGCACTCGCTGGCTGCGAACCCCGCGATATCCGGCCTCGCCGCGGATCCGGACGCCGCGCTCGCCGCCTTGTTTTACGCGGATCCCATGCTGGTCAGTCTTGCGGCCACACCCCCGCCCGTCGGCGAATACCTCGATGCCGCGCTGGACGCCGCGCTCGAATTCGCGCCGGCCGATCGAATCCGCGCTTTGCGGGATGCCGCCGCGCCGCTGCGTTTGCAGTCGGAGGAACTGTTCCGGCCGCGCATTTCCGCCGCCGGCGGCATCGTCACCGTGTCGGACAAGGGTTGGCGCGCCGAGATGCTCGGGGGTTCCTTTGCTCCACGGCTGGCGATGGACAATGCGTCGCCGCTTCTCCCGCCCGACCGTGCCTTGGCGCTGCTCTGGACGGAACACTGGGAAAAGGGCTACGCCGCGAAGCTCCTGCAATTCAGCGTGGGTATGACCACCTTCGCCAAAGATTGGTTCGACGCGCTCGGGCCGGTTTTCATGGACGAGAAACAGCTGGCGCGCACCCGCGCAATCCTCGCTTGGCTTCAACCCGCGGAACCAAACAAGCTCGAGGAAGCAGCGGGGTTGGTCGCCGGGGGGCTCGGACAAGACACGGCGCTCGCTTTGAGCCTCGACGGAGAAATGCCGGGCCCTCCTTTGGCGCCGGCGTCGGCCGAATCCGCGTCGCTGCCCCGCATCGCCTTGGCGGCCGAGGTGCAAGACGCTGGACGGCTGGCTGCGGCATGGAACTCGCTCGTCTCCGCGCCATCCGTCTCGCGCTGGCCGGCACCGACCGTCACCGCAATCGCGGATGGCGGCAGTTGCCACGAATATTCCATACCCTTGGGCGGACCGGACCTCGCGCCCGCTGTCACCATGCGCGAAGACCGCTGGATTCTTGGATCGTCCGGACGCTTCACTCAGCTTGTGGCCAAATTACCCGGCACGTCGGGCGCTGATCCGTCCGTTCAAAGCGTGACCATCCGGACCGCACCGATCTCGGCTTTTGCGGCTGGTTGGGCCAAGGCACTGCAGGCCGATCCGACATTGGCGCCCCTCGTCAAAAACATCCTGCCGCCGGAACCCGCCACGCTCTCAGCCGCGGCGGAAATCCTGGAAAAACCTCGCCAGTTCAAATACGAGGCCCGCTGGGAGAACGAGACGCTGCGCCGCGTCTTCGAGTTGGCCCCCGCACCCTGATTACGCCTTGAGCAGGCGGCGCACGCCTTTTAGCGTTGCCGCATGTCCGTTCTCATCGTTGGTTCCATCGCGCTCGACGACGTCAAAACTCCCGTCGAAGAACGTTTCGATCTGCTCGGAGGCTCCGCTTCCTACGCGGCCGTCGCCGCCGGATATTTCTCGCCGGTCAACCTTGTCGCTATTGTGGGCGAGGATTTCCCGGCCGACCACTGGAACTTCCTGCAAAAGCGCGGGATAAATCTTGAGGGCGTGCAACGTGCCCCGGGCAAAACATTCCGCTGGTCCGGCGAATACATGTGGGACATGAACACACGCGAGACCCGCTCGGTCGCGCTCAACGTTTTCGAGACATTTTCCCCGAAATTGCCGGAGCATTACAGGTCTTCGGACTACGTGCTGTTGGCCAACATCGCCCCGGATCTCCAGCTGCAAGTGCTCGACCAGATGGATAAGCCGCAGTTCGTCATCGCGGACACGATGGATCTGTGGATCAACATCGCCCAACCCGCCCTCCTCGAACTCCTCAAGCGCGTGGACATGCTGATCCTCAACGACAGCGAGGCGCGCGAACTGACCAAGGAGACCAGCCTCATCAAGGCCGGCCGAAAAATCCAATCCCTCGGACCGCGCATCGTCGCGGTGAAAAAAGGCGAACACGGATGCCTCCTTTTCGGCGAGGACGAGTTCTTCAGTTGTCCCGCCTACCCGCTTGAGGACATCCATGATCCCACCGGCGCGGGCGACACATTCGCCGGCGGATTGACCGGCTACCTTGCCAGCCGCGGCAATCACAACGTCAGCTTCAAAACGCTCAAAACCGCCGTGGTGGTCGGCAGCGTCCTTGCCAGTTACAATGTTGAAGCGTTCAGCCTCGAGCGCATGCGCTCCGTCGAGCAGAAGCAAATTCTCGAACGTTTCGCCGAGTTCCAAGACCTCGCCCACTTCGACGCGGATCTTCCGTAAGCGGAAAACGCCCAGCCTCTACCCCGGCAACTGCGCCGACGGGAACCAGACATAGAGCATCAGGTAAACAATCACGCCCGTGACGGACACGTAGAGCCACAGCGGCAACGTGATGCGCGCCCATTTGCGATGGCGGTCGAACCGCGCGCGGAAAGCCGGGATAATCGTCATCAGCACCAAGGGCACGATGGCTGCGGCGAGGATGATATGGGTGACAAGGATGAAAAAATAAACCGGGCGGACAAAACCTTGGGCGGTGAATTTCACCGATCCGACGTGGTAATGATAAACGAGATAGCAGGCCAGAAACGCCGCCGAGACAGCCAACGCCGAAGCCATGCAGACGATGTGCTGCGTTTTGCGTTCGCGCTTGATGAACCACCAGCCCGCAAGAAGCAGGAGAGTGCAGAGCGAATTGAGCGTGGCGTTGACAGCCGGAAGATCCGCGACGCTCATTCTCCCGCGCCGGTGCGCGCGTCCACGCTCTTGATTGTCTTGGCGACAAACCAACCCAGAGCGCTGCAAAGGATAAAAACAAAAGCCAACATCAGGATGACACCCCATGAAAAACCGAAACCGGCCATAACCGTCGTTTTTTCCACGTCTTCGCCCGGTTCACGGCAACCGGCACAAGCCCAAGCGGGCGCGCTGAGCAGGATGCTGGCGAGACACGCGGAAAGGAATTTCATAGCAACCACAACCTACACTTTCACCCTTGCGGCGTCGAGCCGCCGGACTGCTCCCGGAGCAGGTTCCCGGTGTCCGTCAGAATCTTCGGGATAAGTTCGGGATCCTCGAGCATGCGGGCGCTGCGCACCATACCGTTGCCATCGACGACCAAAAACATCGTCCCGTGGACCGGTTCGCCGTTTTCCTCGGCCAGATGCTGCTTGAAGCCTTCCGTGACCAGCTTTTCGATCACGGCCTTGTCGCCGGTGAGAAATTTCCAGCGATCCGGCTCGGCATGGTTGGCCTCGGCATAAGCCTTGAGCACTTCGGGCGTGTCGTGCTGCGGATCGACGGTCACCGACACAAGTTTCACCTCGGGTGTTTTGGCCAGCGCCTTTTGCATTTCCAGCATGCGCAAGGTCATGAGCGGGCAAGGACCCTTGCACCGCGTGAAGATGAAGTCCGCAATCCAGATTTTGCCGCGCAGACTGTCCTTGCTGATGACAGCGCCTGTCTGGTCGGTGAGCGAAAAGTCCGGCACCGCGTGAAGGACGGGCATCGGTGCAACATCCCTCCTCTCGGCGCCGCGCCAGACCGAATACCCCATCGTCACCGACAGAACAAAAGCGAGGAATGCACCGGCCCAGCCCAATTTGCGCATGCGATCGGCGACGATTTCTTTATTTTCCGGATCGGTCATTTTGCGATCGGCTGCCGGACCAAAACGGCGAGCAGTTTCCGACTCAGATGACGTAGAGCACCGTGAATAGGAAAACCCAGACGACGTCCACGAAGTGCCAATACATGCCGGCCAGCGTCAAATAAGTATGGTTTTGCGCCGTGTAAGCGCCGCCGAGCTGGCGCAGAAAAGCAACAAGGATAAGCAAAACTCCGACCGCCACGTGCAGACCGTGGAAACCGGTAAGCACAAAGAACGACGAGCCGTAGGCGCCGCCCTTGTTGAACCACAGACCTTCGTGGTGGAGGTGGGTCCACTCGTAGGCTTGGACGCAAAGGAAGATCGTTCCCAAGGCGATGCTGACGAAAAGCCACAGGAGCCCGCGTTTGCCTTTTTTCACAGCGACCTCGGCCGCGTGATAAGTGAAGCTGCTTGAGACCAGAAGCACCGTGTTGATGCCGGTGAGCAGGATCGGGAGTTTCGGCAGATCCGGCGATGGCGGCCAAGCCGGCGAGCTGAGGCGCAGCACGATGTAGCCGGCGATCAGCCCGGCGAACAACATGGCTTCTGAGGCGAGAAAGATGGTCATGCCGAACACGGCGGTGCGCGGCGAAGCGTGGGTTTCCTCGTGGGCGGTCAATGCAGCAGTGCTCATGGTCGGGTTGGAGTTATAGCGGGATTCGGGTTGTGATCACGTCCAAAAGGCCTTCCAAAGGATCACCGCCGCGCAGAGCAGCAGGGCGAAAATTGCCATTGCCGCCAAAAGACGGCGGTTGGATCGGCGGGTGGTGGCGTCGGGTTGGTCCATCATCGCGCAAGAACCATGAGGCCCAAAAGGAGCGGGAGATAGGCTATGGAGCCGAGGAAAAGCGCCTTGGCTGCGCCCGCCGATCCGCCGCTGCAGGCAAAGCGCACGGCCAGCAAAGAGAAGCCCGCGCCGAGGCAAAGCGCACCGTAGAAATAAACCGCGGAGTATCCGAAAAACACCGAGGGGAGCAAGCTGACGGCCAGAAGGGCGAGCGAATAAACCACGGACTGCCTGCCCGTCACGGTGCCGTCCGCATCGTCCTCCGGCAACATCTTGAATCCCCCGCGGGCGTAGTCGTCGCGGTAGAGCCACGCGATGGCAAGGAAGTGAGGCATCTGCCAGAGGAAAAGAACGGCGAAGAGCGTGAGAGCTTCCGCGTTCACCGATCCGCGCGCCGCGGCCCATCCGATGAGCGGCGGCAGCGCGCCGGGCACGGCACCGATGATCGTGTTCAGCGATGTCACACGCTTCAGCGGCGTATAAACGAGAATATAGAAAACGATCGTCGCTGCGGCCAGTGACGCCGAGAGCACATTGGCGAACAAGGCGAGCACGGCGACGCCGCAGACCGAAAACGCCAGACCGACAAGCAGCGCATCGGGCGCGGTCATTCGCCCGGCGGGCAGCGGACGCCCGCGCGTGCGGCGCATGAGGGCATCGGGTCCTCTTTCCCACCACTGGTTGAGCGCCGCCGCGCCGCCCGCACTCAAAGCCGTCCCTGCAAGCGTGGCGGCAAGAAGCAGGTAACTCCAAGGGCCGTCGGTCCCCAGGGCGAATCCGGCCATGGCGGTGGATAAGGCGAGAAGACTCAACCTCGCTTTGACCAGCTCGGCGAAGTCGGCCGCCGCCGAAGCGGTGCGCGGCATGGTTTGCGCCGTGGTTTTCATCATACGTGGAGCGGCTGGCGTTTTAGCTCCGCCGCCCGGGGCGAGAACGCTCCCAGCAAGAAACACTGTGCTACACCCAAAAACAAGATCAACGCGCCGACCGCGACATGGGCCGTGGTCACATCGGCCGCTTTGTTCGAAAGCACGGTCCATCCGCCCAGGACAATCTGGACTACGACGAGGGCAGCCCACCAGCGCGCAGCCAGACGCGCACCCATTGCCGCACGATGGGCCTGCCACGCGTAAGCGACCATGCCCGCGGCTATGAGCAAGGCCATCGCGCGATGGACCATTTGCAGATGGATCATACCGACCGTGGTTGGAACCTCCCCCGCCGCAATGCGCTGCGCGTTGATCTGCGCAAGCTGCTCCGCGTCCGGAACCGGCCAGATTTTTCCGTAAGCGAGGGGAAAGTCATGGATCGCCAGGCCTGCGTGTTCATGGCGCATGGTCGCACCGATGGCCAACTGCACATACACGAGGGCCGTAAGCACGATCGCCCAGCGCAGCAGCCCGGGCGCATGCCAGCGCCAGCGGGCACCGCCGCAGGCAAAGGCCCTGCTCGTGGCAATCGCAATGACGACCAGCAGCGAGATGAATGCCTGCGCGAGCATCCCGTGGAAAATACCGATCTCATCCTTCACCAGGACCACGCGCAGCCCGCCGAGAACGCCCTGCACGATCACCAAAAATACGGCGATGTAACCGAGGGTGCGCACCCACCGGCGCGGATCGTAAAGCTGCAGCAGCACCGCCAAACCGATCGTCAACAGGCCGACGCCGGAGGCAATGAGCCGGTGCGTGTGCTCGTAAAAAATCCCGCCGACCCAACGCGAGACCGGGAACAGGAACATGTTGTATCCGTAGCTGTTCGGCCAGTCGGGCACGGTCATTCCCACGCCCTTCGACGTCACAAGGCCGCCGCTGATCAACAGAATGAAAGCGGAGGTCGCGGTGAAAACGGCGAAGGCAAAGGCAAAAGCGCGCCCGGTTCCGTAATTGGGTTGCTTGGTCATGACGACTCGCCGGCGGGGACGCCGGCGCTACGTTTTGCAGCCGCGCCGCCGTCCGCTTTCTGTGCGAACCGTGCGCACGGCGACTTCAGTGCACTTCCAACCGCGCACCCTCGGGAGCCTTCTCGTTTTGCGGCAGGAAATCCTTGGCCATGCCCGGAACGCTGTATTCGTAAGGCCCGTTGTAAACGATTGGCGTTTTGTCGAAGTTGCCGTGCCCCGGAGGCGAAGGCACCGTCCACTCCAGCGTCGTGGAATCCCAAGGGTTGTTGCCCGCTTTTTTGCCGTGACGCAGGCTCCAGATGAAGTTCCACAGGAAAATGAAAGTGGCCAGACCCATGCCGAACGCGGCCCAGCTGACGAAGACGTTGATCGGTTGCAGCGCGCGCAGGTGATCGTAGAGCGTCGGATCCGCGATACGGCGCATCATCCCGCCGAGCCCGAGGTTGTGCATCGGGAAAAACGTGAGGTTGAAAAAGATGAAAGTGGCGAAGAAGTGAATCTTCCCGAGGGTCTCGTCCATCATCCGGCCGAACATTTTCGGATACCAAAAATAGATCGCGGCGAAGGCGGCGAAGAGACTGCCGCCGAAGAGCACGTAGTGGATGTGCGCGACGATGAAATACGAATTGTGGATGAAGAGGTCCACGGGCGTGGACGCCATGAAGATGCCGCTCAAACCGCCGATGACGAACATCGAGACGAACGCCAGCGCGAAAAGCATCGGCGTGGTGAAGGTGATCGACCCGCGCCACACGGTGCCCATCCAGTTGAACGTCTTGATGGCCGACGGGACAGCGATGATCATCGTCGAGACCGAGAACATCGCGCCAAGGGTCAGGTTCATGCCGCTGACGAACATGTGGTGGCCCCAGACGACGAAACCGAGGAAACCGATCGCCACCATGGCCCAGACCATCGCCTTGTAACCGAAGATCGGTTTGCGCGCGAAGACGGGAAGGATCTCGGAGACCAGACCCATGGCCGGGAGGATCATGATGTAAACCTCCGGGTGGCCGAAGAACCAGAACAGGTGCTGCCAGAGCAGCGGCTGCCCGCCCTGCGCGGCGAAAAATGTCGTTCCGAAGTTCAGGTCGCAGAAAAGCATGGCGGCCGCAGCCGAAAGCACGGGCACGGCGAGAAGCAGAAGGAACGCGGTGACGAACAGCGACCAAACCGAGAGCGGCAGACGGAACATCGTCATTCCAGGCGCGCGCATGTTGACAATCGTCGTGATGTAGTTGGTAGCGCCGGCGATCGAGGAGAGGCCGTTCACGAACAGCCCGATGCCCCAGAGACTCTGGCCCAGCTGCGTGTGGTTCATGTAAGCCGGCGTGGAACTCAATGGCGCGTAAGCCGTCCAACCGGACTGTGCGGCGCCGCCATCAACGAAGAAGCTGACGAGAATGATGATGCCCGAGGTGACGTAAAGCCAGTAGCTCACCTCGTTGAGCGTGGGGAATGCCATGTCCCCGGCCCCGATTTTGAGCGGAATGAGATAATTCCCGAAGCCGCCGATCAGGAGCGGCATGACCACGAGAAACACCATGACCGTGGCGTGCATGGTGAAAAACATGTTGTAGCCTCCGGGCAGGATGATTCCATCCGTGGCGATCGACGACGGGAGGAGACGACCGACGAGAGGCACTTCCACGCCCGGGTAGGCGAGCTGGTAGCGGATACCCATGGCGAGAAGTCCGCCGATGAGCAAAAAGAAGAAACTTGTCCACATGTATTGCAGACCGATCATCTTGTGGTCCAAGGACCATATGTAGGTGAAGAAGAAGCTCTGCTTGTGGTTCCCATGGTGCGCGTCTTTGTGGGCGGCACCGGAATCGAAGGTCGTGGCTGTCGTGCTCATAGTTTTTCCTCCGTGTTGTCGAGGCCGGTTTGCGCCGGCGGATTGTCGTTCGAAGCTGTAGTGCGGCTGCTCTCGCGCGCCGCCGCGGCTGCTTTCACCGCTTCGGCCTGCGCGGCATTTTTGCCGGCGAGCCACTTGTCATATTCGTCCTGCGTGACCACGCGGATCGGCGCCTTCATGTTGTAATGCCCGGACCCGCAAATCTGGCTGCACGCGAGTTGGAAGTTGCCTGTTTTCGTGGTCTGGAACCACACCCAGGCGATCGTGCGTCCCGGCACGGCGGCCTGATAGAGCCTGAACTCGGGGACATAGAACGAGTGAATGACGTCCCGGGAGTGCAAGTAAAGGTGGACCGGTTTCCCGACCGGGATGACCAGCTCGGTGCTGGAAAAATCGTCGGCTCCCGCCGGATCGTCCGCCACAAGGCCGAACTTGTTTTCCACCGAGTAATTTTTCACGTCCATCTTGCCGAGTTTGCCGTCGGCACCCGGATAGCGGATGTCCCACCCGAATTGGTAGCCGACGATATCGACCTTGACCGAATCTTCGGGGGGAGTGCTGTGCAACTCGCTCCAAAGCCGGTTGCTGTAGATGACGAGACCGATGAAGATCGCCGTGGGGATCGCCGTCCAGATCAGCTCGAGCTTGTTGTTGCCGTGGCTGTAGTGGGCTTTGACGCCGGGACGCTTGCGGTATTTGACGAGGTAATAAATATAAACCGCTTGGGTCAGCACGAAGACCGCGGCGGTGAGGTAGAAGATGAAGTTGAGCAGGACATCGACTTTCTTGCCGCCGACCGTCACGGATTCCGGCGCCCAGTAAAGGTTGGTCTCGCGCACGGCGGCCAAGGCGTCACCGGCCCCGCAAAGCACGACCAACGCGACGCAGAAGATGATTTTGACGGAGATATTTTTCATCGGGCGGGGCATTTCAAGCGCCGGGAGCGGGCGTGGCGGAAGATCCTGACGCCGGCGGTGCGGCCTGATCTCCCGCGGGAGGTTCCGCGGCAGTGGCTTCGAATTTGACGGCGGGAATCTGCTTGAGTGCCGCCTGCGTGTAGGGCTCGGCTTGGGCTGCCGTGTCCGCGCGCACTTTCGCCACTTGCTCCGCGGTGATCGGCGCCGCGCTGTTGCCCCATTCGTTGCGAATATAAGTGAGGATCGAAGCGATCTGGTCATCCGACAACTGCTTCCACGGCGGCATGGCGCCGTTGTAAGTCGCGCCTTTGACTTGGATCGGGCCCTGCAGTCCGTGCAGGAGGATGCTGACGAGATGGTTGTCGCCGTGCCAATCTTTGCCCAGCACCCACTCGCTATCCACCAAAGGCGGGAACTGGCCGGCGATGCCCTGCCCCGTCGCCTGGTGACAGGCCACGCAATTCGCAATGAAAAGACGTTTGCCGACGACCATCGGATCGGGCGCGGCTTTCGTTGCGGCGCCGGCGCCGCCACCCGCCCAAGCGACCTGCGTGGGATCAAAAACGTTGGACTGGAAACCGCCGCTGAAAAACGCCAGATAGGCGCCGGCCCAGAAAACGAGAGCCATGAAAATGGAGATGATCCACAGGGGGATCGGCTCGTAGCCGGCCTTCGGTTCGTTTTTCTCGCGCAGGATCGCACCGTGCACCTCGCGCACGCTGAGGTCGTCGCTTTCCCGCCGCGCCTCGAACGAATCAGGCGGAAAATTCTTGTTCGGGTCGTCGTTCATTTCGTCGGCTCCGGGGCCTCCGGCAAAGGATAACTGCGGTTGAGCGAAAGCAGATAGGAAACAAGGGCCTCGGCCTCGGCGGTGGGCACAACTTCATACCCGTCCGGCGGATTGTCCGGCGGGAGCAGGTCGATGGCATTGGCCGAGCGCTGACCCTGGATTTTTTGCGTCCGGTAAAGGTAGCGGAACGAAGGCATGATGGAACCGGGGCTGACCACCGTCGGCTGGTAAAGGTGCTGGTGGTGCCACGTCTCGGTCGGTTGACGCTCGCCGATGTTGGTGAGGTCGGGCCCGGTGCGCATGGTGCCGAGAAACGCGGGGTTTTCCCTCATGTAATCGCGCGCCACCGTCGGACGCTTGCCCCATCCGCGCGCGAGGTCCGAGCCGTAGCCGACCTGCCGCACCTGCTGGCTATGACAGTAAACGCATCCCGCGGAAGCGTAAACTTTCTGGCCTTGCACCGCCAATCCCGAGAGCGGCGGAGGATTGATATCTCCCGTCGCTTCGTCGGTCGCCGGAAGATAGCGCCCGAGTGCGAAATAAGGATAGGCAACCAGACCGATCCACGCCGCAAGGAAGGTCAGAAAAATCCCGATGATGATGGCCGGCATCCTGTTCATGAGGCGAGCATGTCGGGTTGGTGGTTGGTGCCGGTCTCGAACCTCGTCGGCTCGGTGCGCTTGGCCCCGGCTTTGAGCAAAAGCAGCGCGAAACTGACGGCAAACACGATGTGCCCGGCGGTGAGAAGAATGCCCGAACCGCTGCGCATCAGCAGCCACGGCTTGGTGTAATCGAGAGTGGCCATGAAGGTGACTTGCGGATCAAGCAAGGCGATGCCCTGCAGGATGCCACCTATGGTCAACACGACAACCATCAGGGACACGCCGATTGCCACCAGCCAAAAATGCCAGCGGATAAGCCGCGCCGAAGGCCATTCCCAGCCGACCACGCGCGGCAGGATGTAATACATGGCGCCGAACATCGTCATCGTGAAGAACGCATACATTCCGAGATGCGCGTGGCCCACGGTGTAGTGCGTGAAATGCGTGACCACATTGAGCGTGGGAATCGACATCAGGATGCCCTGCAAGCTCACCACCGTGTAGCAGACGGCTCCGAAGACCGTGAACCGCAGCGTCGGGCTCCATTTCAGAGCGTCGAAGTGACCGCGCACGGTCATGTGAAAATTGATCGCCGTGGTGACAACCGGGATAAGCATGAGCACGCTCGTCACCACGCTGACGCTGACCATCCATGCGGGAAGCGGTCCGCCGATAAGGTGATGCATGCCGTTCCAACTGTAGAAAAGCGCGAGCGTCCAGAATCCGAGAAGAGCCAGATAGTAGCCGTGAATCGGACGTCCGAGCACTTTCGGAATCAGATAGTAGGCGGTCGCCAAGCCGATCGGGGTGAACCAGAGCCCGAGAATGTTATGGCCATACCACCAATTCACCGCGCCTTGGGCACCGCCCTGCGCCGGCTCGAAGCCGAGCAGCAGATTCGCCGTCGAATAAAGCCACGGGAACCACAGAAAAGCGGCCAGCAAATACCATTGGCTCACATAGACATGTCCGGGTTGGCGGAACCGGAACATGATCACGGCCCACACCGCGATGAGCCCGAAAGCCACGAAAAGCATGAGGCTCGCGTAATTCGGAAACTCGAGCCATTCGATCGATCGTCCCCCGCCCGCAAGGATGCCGAGGACGCCGAGAAGCACGCCGATGTTCCAAAAAATCGCAGCGCCGATGAGAAGCTTGGCATGTTGCAGGGGAACGCGGCAAAGACGCGCCATGAGCCACAGCGCCGTCCCGATCCCTGCCGAGGACGCCCAACCGTAGGCGACCGCATTCAGGTGCGCCGGCCGCACCCGTCCGAAGGTGAGCCAGCCCCACGCATCGAGGAAGTGCGGGTTGTTCATCTTAAACGACGCGAGAAGCGCGAACACCGTGCCGGCCAAAAGCCACAATACCGCCGACCCGTAGAAAAGGACGACAGGCAGCCTCATCGAGGCATCGATTCGCGCGCGCTCAAGGCGGTCCTGCACGGCTGTATTGGCCGACGCCGCTCGCTGCATGGTCACAGTGGCACTCATGAAAGACTCCTTCCCGCGGCGCGATGCCGGCGCGTGTCGCGCTTGTCGGCAAAGGCATCGGTCGCCAACCCAACCGGCTCGGCCGAGTCGAAGATCGAAAGCGCGGCCTCACGGGGCCGGCGGAATTGCCCGGCCTTGGCCGCCCAGGAGAACGCGGCGACCGTTGCAATGGCGAAAAAAACAAGCCCGGCGAACAGCATGATGTAAACCGGAAGGCTCATGGCGCGACCTCCTCCGTGGCGGCCGCAGGTTTTTCCGCCGGTTGCGGAACCGGCTGAGCGGAAGGCGCAGCGGGTGTCTCGAACGGCGGTGGCGTCGGGGCCGGAACGGCAAGTCCTCCCGGCTTGACCGCCGAGCCGAGCGGCAGCGCGGGATCGACGGGATAGGCGGGACGCGGATCGCCTTGCGCGGACAATTTTTTCACCGCGAGTTCCATCGCGTGATCCAGCGGGATCCTCACCAGACCTTTGGCTTGATCGGCCCATGCATAGCCTGCGGTGAGCTTGGCGTTGTCGTCTTTGACCTTCGCAAGAATTTCATACCGCTGCTTGGCGCGGATCGCCTCCTCGTCGAATGCCGCGCGATCGCTCGCGCCCCGCATCCACTGCACCAATCCGGCAAAGACGAGGAATAGCACAAGCCCTCCGGCAAACATCGGCCAGATGCTCTTTTTGCGCGGTGCGCCTTGGCTGGAAGATGGGGAATCCATCAGTTTTTCAATCGCAAAGAGTTTGGCAGCCTCGGATCGCGCACCGGCCAGAGCGGCGTGTCACCGAGACGTTTCATGAAGATCGCGGCCAGCGTCGCACCGATGGCCAGCAGGCTGACCAAGTCGAGCCAGTGCGGGGCAAAGCCGGCTTTGTGGAACGTCGGCAGCACGACGATATATATGTCGAGCATGTGCATCAGCAGGATCCATGTTGCCACCGCGCAGAGGAGCAGCGGCTTCTTTTTGGTCGCCTGGAAAAGCAGGATGACGAACGGCAGGAAAAAGTGGCCGATCACCATGATGATGTTGAGCGTGTTCCAACTCCCCGTGTTGCGGCGCAGGAAATACGTGGTCTCTTCCGGGATGTTGGCATACCAGTAGAGCATGTATTGGCTGAAGCCGATGTAGGCCCAGAAAACGGTGAAGGCCAACATGAGCTTGCCCATGATGTGGTAGTGCTCGATCGACACCACGCCCTCGAAATAGCCGGCGCTCCGCAACGCCGTGACAAGCAGCACCAGCACGCACATCGAACTGAGCGCCGAGCCGGCGAAAATGTAAACGCCCCACATGGTCGAGAACCAGTGGAAGTCGAGACCCATCAGCCAGTCCACCGACCCGAAAGTCAGCGACAGGGCGAACAACGGCAGCATGGGGAAGACCATCTTGCGCGAGGACCACGTGTAGCGGGGGTCGCCGTCCTTGTCCTGCCGCACCGAGTTGCGGCGCAGAAGGAAAGCCGCCGTGCTGAGGAAAAGGAAATAAAACGCGGCGCGCGCCCAGAAAAACGGCTGGTTCAGATAGGCCGCCTTGCCGTCGAGCAGGACGTCCTGGCCCGGCGGGATCTTCATCCATTTGAAAAGCGTCGGCGCGTTCAGGATCACCGGAATGAAGAGCACCGCGAGGACCGGGAACAACCAGGCGATGTTTTCGAGCTGGCGACGCACGACCACGCTCCAGTCGGCATCGACCGCATGATGCACGAGGATCCAGAAGAGCGCGCCCAACGTGATGGTGAAGAAAAACGTGAAGGCGAACAGCCACGAGAACGCGAACTGCTTCGGCGACAAGAGCCCGCCCCATGCAGCCAACCCGAGGGAAACAACGGCGAGAGCAACGGTGAAAAGCAGTTTCCCTCCGAACCCCTGGTAGTCGAAATATTCCTTGGTTGTCACTTTGGTGTCGTCGGCGCTCATGGTTGCGGCGGCGCCTCCAGTTTCGCCCGCTCGTCCGCCGGCACGTCGTTGATCGTGGCGGTCTGCGCCAGCTGCAACGCTCGCACATAGGCGACGATCGCCCAGCGGTCATCGACCGGGATGTTCGCCCCGTAGCCGAGCATCGTATTTTTGCCGTGCGTGATCGTGTTGAAAATTTCGCCGTCGGCCATCACGCGCAGACGATCCTGATGGTAGCTCGCGATGGCCACCATCCCGTATTGGCCGGCCACGCCGTTGCCCGCGCCCGAATCGCCGTGGCACACGGCGCAATAAATCGTGTAGCGTTCCTTGCCGCGCTGCATCAGCTCGGGCGTCACCGCCACCGGAATACCAGTTCCCCACTGGTTGCCGAAGCGGCCGGTGTTGAAGTAATCCGTCCCCGCGGAAAAGCGAACCCCGCGGTATTTGCCCTCGTCGGGGAAAGGATTGTTCTTGGAACGCGGCATCTCGTAGCCGAGCGGCACGGTGCCTGGAACAGGCACGCGGTTGCCGCGATCGTCGGCGAAAAATTTGCTCGGCACCTGCGACTTCACCTTGGGCTGGTGATCCATGTCGGGGAAAATTTCGATCGGCGGCTTGCCGCTTTTCTGGCCGCGGAAACCCGCGACCGCGAGAAGCAGCACGAGGAACAAACCGAGGGCGATGAAGAAAGAGCGCAGCATGTCAGTCCTCGTGCACCAAAGTTATGTGTTTCGCCCCGATGCTCTCGAGCATCGCCAACGTCGATTCGCGGTCGAACTTCGGATCCGTCGCCTCGATTGCCACGAAGAAACCGTCGTTCGAGACTTTCTTGAAGCGATCCCAGTTGAAGATCGGATGGTTCCAGCGCGGCAGTCCATTGAGCGCGAGCATGCCGAAGGTCGCGGTGAAAGCGGAAAGCAGCACGGTCAGCTCGAACATGATCGGGAAAAATGCGGGCACCGTGTAAAAGTTCGTCGGTTTGCCCGCCACGATCAGCGGGTATTCGATGCTGGACGGGTAAAATTGCAGGATCACCGCCGTGGCCAGCCCGGCAAGTCCGCCGAAAAACACCATCGCGCTGAGCCACGACTTTTTCAGCCCCATCGCGTGGTCCATGCCGTGGATCGGGAACGGCGAATAAACGTCCCAGCGGCTGTAACCGGCATCGCGCACCTTCTCAGCCGCGTGGTAAAGCGCGGAAGCGGACGGCACTTCGGCTGCCATGGCGAAGAGCGGAGACTCGGGATTGCCGGCGATTTGCATGTCAGTGCGCGCCCCCCTTGAGCGTGGCCGGCGCCGCATGATGGTCGTCGTGGTGTCCGTGGTGCGGATCGGCCTCGGGCAGCACGGCCTTGACCTCGAAAATACAGATCATCGGCAGCCAACGGATGAACACGAGGAACAGGGTGAGGAAAATTCCGAACGTGCCGGCGAATGTCCAGATATCGACCCACGTCGGGTGGAACATGCCCCAGCTCGAAGGCAGGAAGTCGCGGTGCAGCGAAGTCACGATGATGACGAAGCGCTCGAACCACATGCCGGCGTTGACGAAATTGCACACGATGAACACCCAGATGACGTGGCGCCGGAAATACCGGAACCAGAACAGCTGCGGCGCAACCACGTTGCAGAAAATCATCGACCAGTAAGCCCACCAATACGGTCCGGTCGCACGGTTGATGAAGGCGTATTGCTCGTAAAGGTTGCCGCCATACCAAGCGATGAAGAACTCCATCGCGTAGGCGTAGCCGACGATCGAACCCGTGA
>VEQL01000006.1 GCA_018883245.1 Chthoniobacterales bacterium | reverse complement strand
GATCAGTGGATACAATACTACCATGGGTTATGGTGGGTTCGACGCGGGGTGCTCACCCCCACAGTGATCCGTGCATCGGATTTTTCTCGGGACGAATTTTTGGCCAATGATTGGACAAACCTACCGCCTTCTTGCGTGCCACAGCCGGATTCCCCCAATGGACAAACATGCCCTGCACCGTATGTGCCGTATATTCCACCTTGGTATGTGCCTTATATCCCCGGAGACCCGCCAGCTGGTGGTGGCGGTGATGGGCCAACTGGTCCACAAGGTCCGCCAACATCAGGAGTTATCAGTGATGGCGGAGGAATGGGGGGTGGAAGTGGTGGAGGAAACAACAAACCACGAAGAAACCGCTCTGAAATTTCTTGGCCATCAATCGCGATCACGATGGACGACTACACCACTCCGAGTCCGTGTTATCCAAACAATGACGGTGGGACGCGAAATGCTGTTTTCGGAGGCACGGTGAGTTTGAGCGCCACTAACGATCCTGCTGCCCAAGGCCTTTACCTGGTTTCTATCCGAAATGGCAGAAAGATCATTTGGCAAGGGACCATTCGTCCCGGAGACACAATAGATTACGGAACGCACAGTGTGGGGCCGGGAAGACCTGGATACAGCTCATTTACATTTGAAGCCAGAGCCTATCTACCCGGATCGAACAGCGGAGACCTTACCGCCTCGGCCAGCAAAACAATGCAGGACTGGTGCCCCGAGCCACAGTGCCCCGATGGTTGGTCGCGAACTCCTCCATCTTTTTGCCCAGAGGGTCAGACGGTTCATTCAACCTCTGGCTCTTACGGGACATGCTACGCCTGCGCTGACGAAGGGGCATGTTGTTGTCCCGACGAAACAGGATGGAGTTGTGGCGCTAATTGTTGTTGCTGTGGACTATATTATGCCCCGGTCGGCATAGGATGCGCATGCGAGTATGTCGGCTGAACTGTATGATGAACGACGATAACATCAGAAAAATAATGTATGCATTGACGCTTCAGTCTCGGAGCCCTGTGAAGCGTTCGATGTGGCTTGAAAAAGGTTTTTACAGGATAAATCGAAGACATCCGGTTTTGTTTGATTACTGGAAAACCAGATTGGAGTCGGCAGATCATACAGACAGCGAGTTGTTTAATCGTGTGCTCGCTGAATACGAAGAACGCCTGCTCCATCCACAAGTGAAACCAACGATCGAAGTTCCGTAAAAATATGAGCACGAGTGCATATTTCGACTTCAAGACAGCACTGATGGCTGCCCACTCGGGCTTTTTTGTCAGACGGCGCGCCTGGAGCGACCGCTGGTTGCAATACTACAACGGCCTCTGGTGGAATCGGGTCGGAACATCCGCGCCGACGGTTGTGCGCACCTCGGATTTCGGACGGGATGAATTTCTTGCGACCGATTGGACCAACCTGCCTGCTGGGTGCATCAGCAATGCCGAAACCCCCACTGGCACGACTTGTCCAGATGCTTTTTCTGGTCGCGCGGTTGACCCGGTGGACACTTCCGGCATGGGTGCTCCTGCGGGGGGTGGAGGAAGCGGTGGCAATGCGGCTTCTGGGATTATCGCTCGCGCTGCCCGCGCTTCGATACTTTGGCCATCACTTGCGATTGTTTTGGAGGATTTGACGCCTTCCGAATGCTATTCAGGTGGCGAAGGACTACGCACGGCAATTGTCGGCGCGGCGTTGACTCTTTCGGTGACCGCCGACACTGCCAATGGGAAACCAGCCCATGGGACATATTTTGTCACGGTCCGGCGTGGTAATTTGGTCCTGTTCGTGGGTCACATCGTTCCCGGTGAAAGCGTAGATTGCGGGACATTCGAGATTTCGGGGATGCCCGGAACAACAGTTTTCACACTCAATGCGCGGGCTTGCATGCCTCGATCTAACGGCGGGGACATTATCTCCTCGGCCAACCTGGCCATGAAGCCTTGGTGCTCTTGAAGTATGCTTATTCCAATCCAAGCACTACGCGCTGTGGCACCCAGCAAACCCCAAGGCTACTTCGATGCGTGCCTCGCGGCTGGAACGGTGCGTGGAGACCAGCTTGAACTCACCGATGAAGCGTTTTCCGCGCTGAGAGCGCGGTTTTCGCCCCCAACGGTGCCGACCCAAGCCAAAAGTGCTGTCACTGCATTTGCCACGGAAGCTGCCGCTGCTCTCGCTGGACGGGCGCGCGTTAGTCCAGAAGAAAAGCAGGCTCGTATCGCCGTTTGCGAAGCTTGCGAATTTTTTATCTTGCATCCGCGCCGCTGTTCCCGATGCGGATGTTTCGTGGACATCAAAACCAATTTTCGGACCACATCATGCCCAGAACAAAAATGGGCCGCTCTTTGAATCATCCAAACGGCTCGCCTTAACCCGGAGCTGGCCGACAACTGAACATACGTCCAGGTGCATCACAGCACGCCAGCCTCCGAAGTCTGCCCCGCTTCAGTGGACATTTGTTTTTTGATTTTTGGACATTTGTTTTTTTAGATACATCCCCACAGAGAATCACTGCGTTTTAAGGAAAATATAAGGCTCTCTGAACACAGTCTTCGGAGGCCAAAAATTGCCGGCGGGCAACTGCGCTGGATTAAAAGACGATTGACGGCCATAGGCAAATTTGATGAGATTGCGTCTCAATCCCAATACCTTTAAAGAAAATGCGTCCTTATCTTTTCATCACAACCGCCTTTTTGACAATGTCTTGTGAAATTTCTGAGGCTGGAAGGCGATTCACCTATGTTTATGAAGCGAAAGTCGCCGAGAAGAACGAGATTGAGGTTGAAAATTGGGTGACTTGGAAATCCGGGCCGGACGACGAAAACGCATTCGATTTCCGCCACGAGCTGGAATTCGGCGTGACCGACCGGTTTCAACTCGCCCTTTACGCCGCGGACTGGAACGTGGCCGACAACGTGGCGAGATACCAAAACACGGCATTGGAGGGCATTTACCAGCTGACGAACCCCGCAACTTCATTTCTGGGGTCCGCGCTTTACGGCGAGGTGAAGCTCGGCGACCAGCAATTCAAGTTGGAGACAAAAGGAATCCTGCAAAAAAATATCGGGCCCCTGGTTCTTGCATACAACGCGACCCTTGAAGCCGAATGGGAGGGGGCGAATCTCGACAACCTCGACGAGCGCCAGGGAAAGCTGGAGCACAGCGCAGGCGCGAGTTGGAAGATTTCGCCGAACATCAAGGTCGGCGGAGAATTCCAGCAAAAATTCTACCTCGCCGATTGGTCGGTTCCTACTCAGACGACTGTCTACGCCGGACCGAACATCGCACTTGAGTTCGGCAGATACTTCGCCACGTTCACCGGCATGATCCAAGCAACCGGTATCTCGGGGCAACCGGATTTCCAGTTGCGCACAATTTTCGGAGTCGAGCTTTGAGTTCCGAAAAAAACCGAGCCTGCGGGCCCCGAAAGACCTTGGACTTCTCGAGATTGATGCTGGAAAGCTGAAACTTGTGCAAGCTGCCCCAGGGAACGCTGGCCGGCTTCAGCGCGAAAGCACTTCCCCGTAGGCTTCACCGAGAGTTTTCCAAGCCAATTCCGGATCGGGGGCTTGCAGAAAAGTTCCGGCACCCGCCCGGTAAGTCCATGAGAAGATCGACTCGATGCCGGCCGCAGCGTAGCAGCGCGCGATCTCTTTGATGAAATTGATGTCACGGGGGCTGTCGAAATAACTCATGATCCATCGCTGCGGAATTTTGCCGTTTGCGAGGGCCAGACGGACGGTCTTCTCGGCGAGTCGGCGATGCACATCGATCGGCGCATCATAGCTCACGACAATCGAAGTCGAAAAAATGTCATAGAGCGGATTGGCCGCGATGGACTCCCAGTCGTCGAAGCCGCGCTGGTAAGACAAGTAATAGTTGTTCTCCGCCGGCAAACTGCACTGCGTGATGCTCAGCGCAGGATTGCGGGATTTGGCAATGCGCCCAGCCTCCGAGAGGATTTCATTGGCTTGATCGTGCCGGAACTTGCGGACGGTCTCGGTCAGAGTGCGTGGCATTTCGTAGCCATACTTGCGCTTGAAGATTTCCTGCGTGATAGGGCTGCGACAGGACCAATCCGTTGTACTCTGGTAGCCGACGGGGTCGATCGGCATGGCGTAATGCGGTTCGTCCCAGAAAAAGCCATCGGCATCGCATTCGCGGGCCAAGCGGTCGACAATGCCCCAGAAATACTCGCGGAAGGCCGGGGAAGAGGGCGAAGCCGCGGCCAGAGGTTCGCCGGCGACCGCTGTCCACTGGCGGTCGTGCAGGTGGCACTCCTGGAGAAAGCGACTGGGAGCCTCTCCGCCGAAGAATTTCCCCACTCCCCAAGTGTTGAGATAGACTTTCAATCCCCGCTTTTTTGCCTCATCGACGATTTTTGGAATGTTGCGGGTCCAGAAAAAAATATCGAACTCTGTCAGCGCCAGGAGGACCGCCGTGCAATGGTGCGCCCTCATTTCCTCAAAGTCCCTCCGCGCATGCTCGGGGTAGGAAATGCCGTAATAACTAACTCCGGTCTCTTTGACAGCCATGATCGTGCTCCTTGTCTTGGTCGGATCCGGTCAATTACTTACAGGAATTTGACCCGTGAGTTGTATTTGGCGCGCAGAGCAGCGTTGAACTCATCGCCGCCCGCCACATTCGCACTTCGCCAGACGGGCGGTTCGACGCCGCGGGCCAGGCAGGCCTTTACGCATTCGATCTCAAGGCGGTGCGCAATGTAGAAGTCGATCGTGCTGGAAATGCCGGAGATCGGCTGCGCCAACCCCTCGACTTCAATGACGGTATCGCCGAACGGGACATAGTTTTCGAGCTTGATGTCGGCCACGTCGAAAAGGTGCTTTCCGCTCCTGTGGCGCAAAGGAAAATCCTTGGGCGTGTTCCGGTCCCAATCGCTGGAGGAGATACCGACCACCCGGGCGCCCTTCTCCTTGGCGCGCAGCGCGCAATCGATTGTCGGCGGGTTGAAACCGTAGCTGTGGAAACAGAGAAGCAGGTCGTCCTTGCCCAAGCCGTAGTAGTCAACCAGAGCATCGCCAACGCCGTGCATGCGCTCATGGGACAAATACATGTAGGCGGGTGTGACCGGATGAATGGCAAAATCTATCATCGGACACAAATTCGCCAGACCGCCGGCCCTCCAGAAAAGCTCCTGCATTACAAGACAGGTGTGGCCGCCTCCACCGAATAGATAAATCAACCGGTCCTGCTCGATCGCATCTGCCATCCATCCCGCGGCCTTGGCGAGATTGCCCGCCTGCTCGCTTTCGAAGCGCGCAGCCAGTTCGTTGAATTTGTCGAGAAATCGCGAGTCAAACAGTTGATTGGAAGGTTTCATCGCGGCCAGTTTTCCATGGAACATCCCGCCTGGCTTCCGTATTTGTCTTGCGATACAAAATACAACATGACGACGCTCGATTTACGCTGCACGCCGGAGCGTCACATCCTCGATCTCAGGAAGTTGGATTTGCCCGGAGCCCGTGTGCTCGGGCGCTACCGCTATTCCTACCCGCATCGTCCGCTCCCACCCCACCGACATCCGGGCATGATCGAAATTTGCTACCTGCACCGGGGGCGGCAAATCTACGACGTGGAGGGACAAACCTTTGTGATCCACGGAGGAGAGTTCTTCGTGACCCTTCCGGGCGAGCGGCACAGCACCGGCGCGGACCCCGAAGATCGTGGAGTTCTTTATTGGATGATACTCTCCCTGACGGGGAACCGCGGCCCCTTCCTCGGGCAAACGGAGGGAATCGGCAGACAGATTTCCAAGCTGCTGGCCAAGCTTCCGCGCAGGCAGTTCGCGGCGCCCAAATCGACGCAGCGCACCCTCGAGCAACTCCTCAAATTCGGGGAAGCCAAGCCCGGTATTCTTTCAAAAATTTCCGCCCGTGTTATCGCGCTCGACTTTTTGCTCTCCGTGATCCACTCGAGCAAACGCCAGATGGAGCGCGAGTCCCCGGCATGGCTGCCGAAGGTCCTGCAGCATATCGACCACTCGTTTGCCGACAACCCGCAGGTTCCCGAACTCGCCGAAGTGGCGGGGCTTTCCGTCTCGCGGTTCAAGCTCCGGTTTCGCGAGATCACCGGTGTTGCTCCCGCGGAGTTTGTGCTGCGCAAGCGCCTCGCCGAAGCGGAGCGGCTTTTGACAACAACGGGCATGCCGATCACGAAGATAGCCTTCGACCTAGGGTTCTCTTCCTCGCAGGGGTTCGCCACCGCTTTCCGCCGGATGACCAACCGACGACCCCGCGACCTCCGCGCGGGCGACCGTTCATGAGGAAGATTGCCGCTGCTTCGCGGAACCATCGAGACGCTTTTGAAGAAACCCGTTAGTCATCAATATAAGCCAGACTTCTTTCGACCTTTCTTTCGAGACCGGATTGGGAAAGGTGTTCCATGCGCATGATTCGGCCCCAAAGCAAAAACCCGAGATGAGTTCCCACGGGCCGACAGGCCACCACACCGGCAAAACGTGGAAGGTGGGCACGCTCGTGTATTCCACCACCGGACTGGTGATTTTGTTCGGTTGGCTGCTGGTCGGCGATTTTTCATGGCAGGCTCGCGAGCGTGCGGTGACCCCGGTCGCGCAGGTCATGCTCAAACAGTTTGCGGTTTCCGACATGATGATCGGGTTTTTGGTGGGCTCGATGCCTTCGGCGCTGGGAATGTTTTTGAGCCCGGTGGTGGGGTATCGGTCGGACCGACTGCGTTCGCGGTGGGGGCGCAGGATTCCTTTTTTACTGGTGACGACACCGATCGCCGCAGGTGCCATGATGGCGCTCGGTTTTGTGCCCATGGGCGCACGATGGTTGGATACTTCCTTGGGAGAATCTTCGCCCGGACTTAACGCGTGCTTCCTCGGACTCTTCGGGCTGTTCTGGATTCTCTTCGAAGTTGCCGCCGTGGTCGGCAATGCCATTTTCGGCGCTCTGATCAATGACGTTGTCCCGACCGCCGTCATCGGCCGTTTTTTCGGGCTTTTCCGTGCGGTCAGTCTGATTGTCGGAGTGCTCTTCAGCTATTTTGTCCTCGGCAAAGCCGAGGAGGGCTACCTCTACATTTTTCTCACGATGGGACTGATTTACGGCGTCGGATTCGGGCTCATGTGTTTGAAAGTGAAGGAGGGCGATTACCCGCCACCCGCGGAATGCGGGGCGCCCAAGCGGAGTTTCGTAGCGGCGGCCAAAATCTATTTCCGCGAGTGTTTCACCCATCCCTATTACCTCTGGCTTTTCGGAGCCTGGGGTCTCGCAAACCTTGCCTTCAACCCCTTTTACACATTCAGCCTTTTCTACGCACGCAGTGTGGGGATGAGCTTGGACCAATTCGGCAAATGCGGAGCGATCTCGCTCCTTTGCTCTTTGATCATATCCTATCCGATCGGCTCGCTTGCCGACCGGATACATCCTCTGCGGGTTGCGCTGATTTCGCTTGTCCTTTACGTGGTGTTGGCCGGATGGGCTGCGCTTTTTGTGCGAACTCCGGACTCGTTTGCTTTCGCACTCATCGCCCACGGCGTCCTTGCCGGCGTGTTCTTGACCGGCACGGCCTCGCTCGGGCAGAGACTTTTTCCTCACGCCACCTTTGCGCAATTCGCCTCGGCAGCGACCCTTATCAACGGATTGCTTCTGATGATTATGCCTCCCCTCATGGGGGCGTGGATTGATATTTCGGGGCACGCCTATCACCTCACGTTTGCCGCGGGCTGCGGCATAGCCATGCTTGCGGTGGCCTGCCTTCTGGTCGTGTTCCGCTACTACCACAGGCTCGGCGGCGACAAGGCCTATGCCCCGCCGGAGTAGAGAGCATGCGAGTGGGAAGCGAAGGGTCGAGCGGATTGATTGATTGGGCAGGAGCAGAACCACGACGGTTCCCGCCAAAAGAACGCAGAGGCTGCGCCCCGATGGCGGATATCAAAAGCGTTCACGTTCAAAGGCGCCGAGGCGGAAGGTAATCTGTATGACCCGGGTCTGGATCGCTGTTAGTATGGACAACAACCAGAATTGCGCGGCTTGAAACTGCTATGCGGCTGTAAAATGCGGGGTGCGTGATCGCATGGTGCTTCTTTTATGAAAACGAATGTCAGGCAGGCTTTGCGGGCGCGCCCGACTCCGGGTTTGGGCCGGCTTTGGGTCGGAGAAGAAGAAAGCACCCTAATCAACGAAGTGCTGCGATCGCAGGAGCTGAACCGTTTTTACAAAACAGGCGAAGCGATGGCGGACCGCCTGGAGGCGGAACTTCGCGGGATGGTCGAGGTGAACCATGCGCTGGCGGTGTCCAGCGGAACGGGCGCGCTGGAATGTGCGCTGGGCGCATTGGGAGTCGGACCGGGCGATGAGGTGCTTGTGCCAGCGTGGAGTTGGGTGGCCTGTTTCACGGCGATCGTCCGCATGGGAGCGAAGCCGGTGCTGGTCGAGGTGGATGATTCGTTGTGCTTTGATCCGTCGGAAATCGCAGCCAAATCCACCCCCCGAACAAAGGCCGCGATCGTGGTGCACTTTCAGGGGGCGCCGGCAAGGATGGATGTGATCATGAGCGAAGCGGAGCGGCACAAGATCAAGGTGATCGAGGACTGCGCGCAAAGCCCCGGTGCGTTTTTCAAGGGGCGGCGTGTCGGGGCTCTGGGGCACATCAACACGTGGAGCTTTCAGCATCAAAAAACCATCACGAGCGGCGAGGGCGGAGCCGTGTTGACCGACGACCCCGCACTTTTCGAGCGTGCCGTGCGAATGCACGATCTCGGCCAGTATCGTCCGGCGTTTGCCCTGCAAAGAGCACCGGAGTTCCCGTCGTTTTGCGGCGGCCAATACCGGATGGGAGAGCTGGCGGCAGCCGTCGCGCTGGCGCAACTGCGCAAGCTGGATCGCATCCGGGCTCATTGCCGCGATCTCCAGCGGGTCTTTTTCCTGGAGCTCGGGGAGATTCCGGGTATCCGCCCCCGGACAATCCACGATCCGGAGGGGGATTCCGGGATCGAGTTGTATTTGTTCCTCGAAGGCGGGCTTGACGCGGCGGTCCTGCGCGAAGCGCTGGAAGCACGCAATGTGAACACCGTGCCGATGACCGGAACCTACTGCCACTACCGCAAGGATTATTGCGCACGGGGGCTGGCGCACCACCCGGCTGCCTCGCCGTTCCGGGACATCGAAATGCCTTCCCGCGGCTACCGTGCGGAAGACTTTCCGCGGACCGAGGCGCTGGTCAGCAACATGCTATCCCTTCCATTCGGCGTGTCTTACACGCAAGAGGATGCTGTCTACATGGCGCGGTGCGTCAGGAACGCTTTGGCGGAGGCCCTCTGCAAGACGTATTGATCCGGTAAATACCGTGCCAGCAATTTCTCAAAACGTGCGATGCGTGGCGCCCCTTGCGCACGGGACAATGTGCGAAACAAAGGGATCGCCTTCGGCGCGCGCGTTCAATGTCCCGGGCCGCCACCGCATCTCGTCACCGCAAGAGGCACGAAGGATGAATATCTTGGCCTCGTTGGAGCGCGAACCCAACTGCGGACGCAAAACCATGGAGGAAACCGCGGCTTGGATAGCCAGCAGGAGCGACTGAGCAAGCCAACCATGCCCGCCACGCTCAAACTCGCCATGGTCGGCCTCGACACCTCGCATGTCGAAGCCTTCGCCAAATTGCTGCACGATACGTCGCACCCGTATCATGTGCGCGGCGCGCGGGTCGTGGCCGCCTATCCGGGAATTCCCAGCCAGGACTTCGCCCTCAGCCGCGACCGCGTCGATGGCTACACCCGGAAACTGCGCGACGAGTTCGGCGTGACCATTGTCGGCAGCGAGGAAGATGCCGCTGTGGCGGCCGACGCTGTTTTGCTCGAATCTGTCGATGGCCGCGTCCACCGCACGCAGTTGGAAAAACTTGCCCCTGCGGGGAAACCCGTCTTTGTCGACAAGCCGTTTGCCCTTTCGATGTCGGATGCAGAGGCCATGTTCGAATTGGCGGCACGTCACCGCTTCCCCCTGATGAGTTCCTCCGCCCTGCGTTACGCGCAGGGATTAATCGATGCCTTGGCCGACGGAAGCAAGGGCCCCGTTATCGGAGCCGACTTTTACGGTCCGATGGCCATCGAACCGACCCAACCGGGTTTCTTTTGGTATGGCATCCACACCGCCGAAGCGCTCGTCGCCACGCTGGGATCCGAGGTCCGCGGGTTCGCAGTCGCGTCCAACGACGATCATGATGTCCTCACGGCCGAGTGGGCCGACGGGCGCATCGGAACAATCCGAGGGAACCGTAAGGGCAACACAGGCTTCGGCGGTGTGATTCACCGGGAGAAAGGGTCGACCTTCATCGACGTCTACGCGCACCCCAAGCCGTATTACGCCGGGCTGCTCGAGAACATCATAGCCATGGTGAAAACCGGTGTGTCGCCAGTTCCCGTGGCGGAGACCCTCGCCATTATCCGCATGCTCGAAGAGGCCAACCGCCTGCGCGAGAGCAAAGCCCCGGCCCGACTCTGACCGGCAATGTCGTCCATCTACGACTCTCCGATTTTCGACATCGCCAACGCCAAATACGAGCGCGCATGCGCGTGTCTCGATGTGCCAAAGAATACGAAGGAACGCACCATATGCATCTTGGCAAAGGCTTGCCGGTAAGCTCGCCGATTCGGCAAACGTCACGACCTTTGCACCCGCGAAGCCGCTCCCGGCACCGGCGTGCAAAAAGTGATTCAGAGAAAAGCGGGGCTTGTCTATGCGGAGACAAGAACCGATCTCGGCTCCCGAACATCCGGCTCAGCTGGCTGTTGCAATAACCTGCGCGAGCATATCGGTGGCACGCTCCACTTCATCGAGGTCGATCCATTCATCAGCCGTATGGGCGCGGGCGAGATCGCCCGGACCGAAGACCACGCAAGGGATCCCGGCAGACGCAAAAAAACCGGCATCGGTGGCATAGCGCGCGGGTTCATGCCAACCCGCGGCGGTCAGGCGGCCGATGACTTTGCGGAACGGGCTGTCTGGCGCGAGCGCGAAGGGCGGGTATTCCTGCGTGCGCTCGCGCAAGATGGCGATCCGCGATCGGCGCGCACAAACGGCGGCCGCGGACTGCTCGAGTATCCGCTCCGCTGCGGCAACATCCATTCCCGGGGGCAAACGGAGGTCCGTCTCGACAACGGCGCGCGAAGGAACACGGTTGACCTGATCCCCGCCTTGGATGATTCCCGCGCTGAAGGTTGGAGGCCCGGGTTCCGCCGTTGGCTCGGGACTACCGGAACCCGCCACCGCCCGTTCGGTCTCCACGATGAATTCCGCCGCGGCATGGATGGCGTTGGCACCGCGCTCTGGCGTCGAGCTGTGCGCCGCGACACCTTCGACCGTAATGCGATGGCGCACCGCGCCCTTGTGCGCCGCGACCGGACGCAAATTCGTCGGCTCGCCGACGATCATGCCGTTGCAGCGGAATCCCGACGACGCCAAATGCCGTGCCCCGAGTCCGCCGAGCTCCTCGTCGCATGTGGAGACGAAATACCACGTCACCCGAGGACGTCCGTGGTCGCGCAAATGACACAGCAGCGCAAGGATCATCGATGTCATAGGCCCCTTGGTGTCACAGGCCCCGCGTCCGTGGAGTTTGCCGCCGCGCACTTCCGCGCCGAACGGATCGACGGACATTCCAGCAACTCCCACCGTGTCGCTGTGCGCTTCCAAGGCATACGACTTCGTCCGGTCGCACCCGTCGAAACGGGCCACGAGATTAGGGCGACCGGGAGCAGGTTCAGTGATGGCGATATCATCGGCCCAAGGCTCGAGCAGGGCGGCCAGCAACGCGACCATGCCTGCTTCGCCGTGCCCGTCCGGACCGCCGGTGCTGGGGCAGCGAACCAATTGCGCCAAAAGTTCGGGCGCCGACGGCATCGGCGGGCGCGGTTTCACAATTTCGGGGAGACCGGCGGGAGTTTGCCCGGACGGAATTTCAGTCCGGTCGGCGTTGTGGCCAGGCCTCCTTTCGAGGTTTCCTTGTAGATGCGGGGCATGTGGCGCCCGACCTCGCGCAACGCGCCGACCACTTCGTCATAGGGCACGATGCTGCTTACCCCGCTTAGTGACACGGCCGCGGCACCGAAGGCGTGCAGACCGAAGAGTCCGTTGCGCATCATACAGGGCGCCTCGACATAGCCGCCGATCGGATCGCAGATCAGGCCGAGGGTGTTTTGCAGCGCAAGGGCAGCCGCGTTGACGGTCTGTTCCGGAGATCCCCCGTCGAGTTCGCAAATGGCTGCCGCTGCCATGCTCGAAGCGCTGCCCACCTCGGCCTGGCATCCGCCCTGCGCACCGGAAAAGCAGGCACCATGCCCGATGATGCGGCCGATCCCCGCGGCGGTGAACAGCCCGAGCGCAGTCGCTGCATCGCTTGCCCCGCGTTGCTCTTGCCAAGTGAGAAGGCAGGCGGGGCAAATACCGGCACTGCCGGCGGTTGGCGTAGCCACGATGCGACCGAATGCCGCATTGGTCTCGAGCACGGCGAGAGCGTAAGCGATAGAGCGCTCGAAGACCGACCCCAACGCGCTGACCGCCGGACCCTCGCTGTGCTCGAGGACTTTTTTCGAGTCTCCCCCGGACAAGCCGCTGCGGCTGCGCTCCGTGATGGACAAGCCGCGATGCACCGACTCCTTCATGCGGCCATAATATTCCTCCATGCGGAGGATAATTTCCTGCCGCGGAACGCCGGACAATTCGACCTCGGCACGGATGGTGATCTCGGCGACCGACGCGGCGTGCCGGGCGCACAGATCAAGAAGCTCGCTGGAGGTTTTGAACTGGTAGTCCATGTGCTCAATAACCCGGCAGAACCGGGAGGACAGCATGACGCTGAACGGAGGGCACATGATCGAGAAGGGCCAGGAGCGTTTGCGGAAAGCGGCCGTCGATCTCCACTGCAGTAAGCGCCCCCTCGCCGCGCTCGGTGCGGCTGGTGCGGATGGTCGCGACATTAATTTCCACGCAAGCCAGCAGCGCGGTGATGCGTGCGAGGAAACCGGGCGTGTCGTTGTGCCAGAGGAGGAGCGTATCAAGGCGACCAGTCAAGTGCAGATCGTGTCCGTCGATGGCCGTGACCAAAACCGCGCCGCCGCCGGTGGAGCTGCCGGTGATTTTTTCCCGCCGCGTTGATCCCTCCAGCGAGAGGTCCGCGCTGTTGGGGTGCGCCTCGGCCCCGAGGTCCACCTCGCGGAAAACAATCTGCAGGCCGGCCGACGGGGCCAATTCGAGAGCGCGAGGCAATCGCTCGTCGTCGGGGGCGAATCCGAGCAACCCAGCTGCAAGGGCTTCCTTTGTTCCATGCCCGTCGCCGGTGGCGGCAAATGAACCATGCAGCCCGATCTCGGCGCGACACGGTGCTTCGCCGAGGACTTGGCGCGCAGCCCATCCGATGCGGCAGGCTCCTGCGGTGTGAGAACTTGAAGGTCCGGTCATGACAGGTCCGATGATTTCGAAGACGGACAAGCCCATAGCGATCAGTCTCAGGATAGCCAGCGGTCCAGATTGGCCGCAACGAAATCGTCATCGACCAAGTGAGGGTATGCGGCGATCACGCGGTCGAGTTCCTCGGCTTGCCCGGGCGACAATGTTTCCTTCGGGTTGAGGCAGCAGATCGACGGCGCCAAGCCTTGACGCCGCAGCACTTCGAGAATGCCGGGTATGCAGCCGTGGAATTTGTTGGCGGCATCGAACAGCGCCGCGTTCATGTCGGTCACGGCCACCGCTTCGGCAAGCCATTCGGCGGAAATTTGCTTCCCGTCGCGCGCCGCCTTGATGCGCTCCAACTGATCGACGGCCCGCCGGGTCCAAACCCCCCAGTGTCCGAGCAGGCCGCCGGCGATGTGGCGATGCACGAGGCGGCCGCGATGCGGGAAAACCCACGGGGTAAGCAAATCGGTGACGATCGAGTCGTCGTTGCCAGTGTAGAGCGCGATGTCGTCGCGGCCGGCCTCGATGACCGCGCGCACCACGTCGATCGTCTGGTATCGGTTGAACGGTGCCATCTTGATGGCCACCACATTATCGATTTCGGCGAAACGCCGCCAGAATGCCGAAGGAAGAATGAGGCCTCCCGCCGCTGGCTGGAGGTAGAAACCAACCACGGGGAAATGCCGAGCCACCTCGGCGCAATGGTCGACCAACTCATCGAGCGTGGCCTCTTTCATCGCGGCAAGGCTGAGCAATCCCGCGTGGTAGCCCAGGCGCGCGGCCAAGCCGGCCTCGGCCACAGCCTGCGATGTGTTCCCGCACAAACCGGCGATCTTCAACACCGGCCGGCCGGTGCGCGCGACGTGGCGGTCGATTTCCTCCGAGGCCAAAGCCAACACCGGTTCGAACAAGCCGTGTTGCGGTTCGCGGATCTCGAACTGGGTCGAATGCACACCGACAGCCAGCCCCCCGGCACCAGCCTCCAAATAGTAGCGGCTGATGGCGCGCTGGTGCTTCTCGCTCAATCGCCGCCGGGTGTCGAGGGCCAGCGGTTGGGCCGGAATGACCTGACCTTCAGCCAGGAGCTTGCGGATCATCTTCGTTTCCATAGAAAGCAGAATTCAGTATTTGCCGTCGCGGCGTTCGAACTTGGTCGGCTTGCCGATGGTCTCGCCGCCGGACTTCAGCCAAGCCGCGGTCCATTCGACAGCCTGGTCGATGCCGACTTGCGGCTCGCCGAAAAGCGAGAAGGCCTTGCCGGGGTTGTTGAGCCATGCGGTGGACTCCTCGGCCCCCGTGAGCAGCGGTTCACGCCCGAAGATTTTTCCGAACCGCGCCGCCAAGTCCCGCACCCTGACAATGGGGAGACCGGTCACGTTGAGCACCGCGGCGGGACTGGCCGTCAAAACAATCGACCGCAGGATGTGGTCCACCGCATCCCGCTGCCAGATGACATTGACATGTCCCATCGTCACATCCAACGGCTCGCCGGCCATGACCCTCTGGGCAATATCGACCAACACGCCGTATCGGAACTCCACGGCATAGTTGAGGCGGATGAGCACCACGGGCGTCCCGCGGCATGCCGAGGCCTCGACAAACGCGTTCTCTCGCCCCGCACAAGACACGGCATAGTCGCCTTGCGGCGATACGGGATCCTCCTCGCGGCTGCCGCCGGATTCGATGGCGACAAAGGGATACACGCATCCGCTGGAAAACGCGACGATGCGTGACGCGGGAAACCTCGCTGCCACTTTGGCCGGCATTTCCTCGTTGAAACGGCGCAGGGCGCCCGGTTGTTCGGAGGTGCCGAACTTGATGCCGGCCATGAAATAAACTGCGCGAAAATCCGGCAAGGTGGACAGGGCCGCGTCATCCAGCAAATCGGCGGAAACCGTCTCCACCCCGAAGCGGGTGAACGCGTCGCGCGCTTCGGGCGACCCGAAACGCGAGACCGCGACCACCGGAACCTCGCGCCGCCCCGCCCCGTCGAGTGCACGCCGCAGCATGGCTGCCATGTGCAGCCCCATCTTACCTCCGGCTCCAAGCACACCAACCGGCCCCTCCAGGGATGCGGCTGCACGAATGGCGGACGCGGAAGGCTCGGACAGAAATTCGTCGATGCGCGAGGCTTCGCAAGGGAGCGGGGAATTCATAAGACGGCACACTTCACCGTTTGGTTACTTTGGTCAAGCGGCAAATCGTCACGGAAGATCGTTGGGGAAAGTTGAGGCGGGAGCTTGGGGACAAGGGAACGGCCGAGCGGGCGAACCGAGGCGGACACCCCTCTCAGCTTCCCGGAACAAAAATTCGTCGATCGGTCCCCCGCCCAAGGATAAAAAAACACCCATGGACCGTCGCAACACCACCAAACGTCCGTCCCCGCGTGGCGGCAAAAAAACACGCCCGCAACGCGTGAGGGACCGGTTGCTTGGCGCCGCTCTCAATCTCTTCGCCGACCGCGGCTATGACGGCGTTGCCGTCGACGAGATCGTGGAGGCCGCAGGGGTGAACAAACGGATGGTCTACCACTACTTCGGCAGCAAGGAAGGCATCTACAGCGCGGTGCTCGAGCAGGCCTATGAGCAACTACGAGCCAACGAAGAGAAGTTTTTCGCCCCACGCAAGACACACGGCAACCCGCGCAAAGCG
This sequence comes from Chthoniobacterales bacterium, assembly GCA_018883245.1. NCBI lineage: Bacteria > Pseudomonadati > Verrucomicrobiota > Spartobacteria > Chthoniobacterales > Chthoniobacterales bacterium. The sequence goes on along the minus strand of VEQL01000006.1, from coordinate 102,051 downwards.
ATGCGCGATCTCGTCGGACTCAACTTCGAGTTCCTGCGCAGCCATCCGGAATTCGTCCGCCTCCTGCTTTGGGAAAATCTCCAGCGCGGCACCCACATAGGCAAGACCGGACCGGCCGTGAGCAAAAGCCCGATGCTCGCCCATTTGCAGGCCCTGCTCGATGCGGGCGTGGCCGAGGGGAGTTTCCGCCGCGGACTCGATGCGCGCCAGGTGCTGGTCAGCCTGATCGGCCTGTGCCTCGTGTATTATTCCAACCGCCACACCCTTGCCCGCACGGTCGGCGTTGACGTGTCGGACCCGACGGTGATGCGGAGAGCCATTCAGTGGAGCGCGGAGCTTATCCTCGACGGCATCGGCCGGCGACCCGCGCGATAAAAAGCCCCCGCTGTCGCCGGCTCCGGAGACAACCGTGGCCGCGTCTGCCAAGCCAAATTCCTGCGCAAGATGGCGGCGCCGTTGGCATCTCATGGGGCTGCATTAGTCAAACCCACCCGACAAGTAATCAATATCACGAATGAATCATTGGCGACCGAGAGGCGCTTGGTTGATGCACTAGGTGCATCAAAGAGGCAGATGCGCAATTCGTCCGCTTCTTGGGCAAATCAACATAAACAACACCCTCTACCCATGAACATTAAGAACGCCGTTTTATCCGTGCTCGTGTTGGCAGTCACTGCCACGCAGGCTTTTTCCCAAGCGATTATCGTTCCGATTACCGACGATGCAACAATCCAACAAAATGCCCCTACAAACAATTATGGGAGCGCGACGGGCTTTGGCGTCTACAATAGAACCAATGTTTACTATAAATCTTGGCTCAAACTTGACGCATCGTCCTTGCAGACCCTCACCGCGGGAAATACCAAGCTCACCCTCACGGCTGCGAACACCACCACCGGTTATACCGTCGAATTCTACCTATTGGCGGGGATCGACAGCAGCACGTGGAGCGAGAACACCATCACTTGGAACAATGCCCCGGGCAACAACACCAGCGGGTTCGGCTTTACCACACAGGCCAATGCCAGCTTGATTGGCAGTTTTACAAACTTCTCCTTCACCGCAAACACCGCCTACAACCTTGTCTTTACCGGCGCTGCCGAGACATCTCTTCTCGACGCGCTCAATAGCGGCAGCCGCACCGCAACGATTGCGCTCACGCGGCCAACCAACTCAACCGGAACCTCGGCGAACAATTTTTTCAGCACTGAGGCGACCACCGCCAGCTACGTCCCACAATTCTCGGCTGATGTGATCCCCGAACCCTCCACCTACGCAATGCTTGTTTTGAGCGCACTTGGCCTCAGCGGTTATGCGCTGCGCCGCCGGCTTCGCTGACCCGGCAGGCCGTCCTAAGGCGCATTTCTTCTGCAAAAGCAGCAATAATTCTGTCGGCGCTTCCTATAATTGAGGCGCTTCCCCGTGAATGCTTCGGCATGGAGGACTTACGCAAGAACACCGAGGGGTTTTGTATGCAGGCCATTGATCCTCTGCATCCGATCCTCACGGTCCAGGTTCAAAACATAGGTAACGGAATAGGTTCAAGACATGGGTAACACTTTTCGGCTGATGGCCGATGTGATGAGCATCGGTTCATGCCTTGGAAAGAGACCCAAAAGATGGACCAGAAAGTGATGTTTGTTCAGCAAGCGCTCAACCCGCAGGCCAACTTCCGGCACTGCTGAAGGTTTTTTACACCGCTCTAAACAGTCGGGGGCCCCGTCTCCGGCGCGCCGTGCAGGCAAAGCCAGACGGCGTATCAAATCCTCGTCGCTTCGGAATCAGTCCCGTGTCTCGAGGATGAGGCGGGGTGGCGTGTGGGCCGGGTTTTCCTTGCTGGCGAGGGTGAATGTGCTGGCTTGGGCGTAAGGTTTCTGGACGATAACGAGAGTGATTGTTTTTCCGGCGCGCTCATTAAGGGCGTCAAGGAACAGCGATTCGGCATTTGCATCGGCAAAAACGAGTTCGGTTTCATTTCCCGGACCCTTGCCGCCGATGTCGCCGATGCGCAGGGCAGAGCCAGCAAGCAAATAGGACGACGAAGTATCGTTGCCAGGCGCGTTGTTCCATGTGATCGAGGCCTCGTCCCAGTTGGCGCCGTCTTCCAGCATCCAGATCTCGGCACCCCGATCTCGCTTGGCGGTGTAGAGACCGACAAACCGTGCGGCGTCGAAAGAACCGGCAGGCAATCGGAAGGAAATGTATGACTTGGCGGCATCGCCCGTGTCGCCGTTCGGTCCCGAATAGGCCCAAATGGCGCCATCGTTGCCGCGGTTGGAGTCCGGTTCCGCCTGAAGAACCACCGCGTCCGCCACGGGTTCGATTTCAAGAGATCCGGCGAGGAGAGGCGTGCCACTAAGGGCCGGCGCGCAGACGGAGGCACACAGAAAGGGCCGAATACTTTTGATTGTTTTCATTGTGTTGCTGGAAATCGGGACAAAATTGTGCGGTCTGCTGATTACCAGCCTTTAGGCTTCCTCACGGTGCCGGGATCCCCACCAACATCGGTTTGGTTTTCCACGTGCCAGTCAAGGAAGAGGACGTTGATGCCATTGTAGATTTCGCCAAAGGGCGGAGACGCATTTGGCGTATCGGTCCAGTCCCAGAGAATCGGGGTTATGGAAGCGGGCAGTCTTGCCTTCCAAAGGTTCGGATTGCCGACCGGACGGTTGTTCTTGCTCTTGGCACCGACGTTGCCCACGGGAAAGTAATAGGTGCCGGGTGAATCGGGATCCTGGATAGCGACATTCGCGTAGTAAGCAACAGCCGACGGCAGACCGCTCGACCGGAACCACCGAACCCACGGCTCGGTGACGAAGCTTTCCTGCATGCCTTTGAAGCCCGAACCTGCAGCTTCTGCCGGGGCAATATAAGCTTGGATATAGTTGATCAAATGTCCGCTTGAAGCGCGCCACGGGGATTGGCCCTGCTTCAGCGGGCCAGGGAGATTTCCGCCATTATCCAAGGCATAGGAGTTCATTGCCAGCCCGATGTCCCGAAGCTTCGCCACACCTTCGGCGCGGGCCGCCGATTTCCGAACCCCTGAAAGTGCTACCATTGCCAGCGAAGCCAGCACGCCAAGGATTGCCACCACGGCAAGAAGTTCGATCAAGGTAAAGCCACCCCGCCTGGCATGACAGGTGCGGTCGGGGAATTGACGCAGTATCATCGTGGAAAGGCGCGCGATTCGCCGTCTAAAATTCCTTTGCTGCCGCGACCAGCGAACTTCCGCAAAAGTTATTCTGATTATCCGACCGTCTTTCCGGGATGAAACGTCCCCTCGATAGCGGTCATTTCCGGGACGGAGGGGACGCCGCATTCGCGGGCATGGTGAAGGCTGATAAGTTTGCGCGCGGCAATCTCGCCAATGCGCAGGTTGTCGAAAACCATGCCGCCGATGTGCCGTGACGGATCCGCCACGGTGAAGCACAGGCTGATATCTCTGGGGATGCGAAAGCCGGCGGCTTTGAGCTGGTCGGGCACTGATGAGTCTGTCGTGATCACCGCGTCCGGCCTGTGCCGATTCAGCCATCGTTCGAAGCGTTCCGGAAGATTGTCGCAGCGCAAGGGAGGAATTTTGCGCCCCCCGTTCTGCAGCAGCTGGGCAACGAGGAATCCCCCGAGCCATGCGCCCTGCGCCCGGCGTTCGATCTGCTCGCCGTAGGCAAACCCGATCGCCCGGCGTCCGCGGCGGTGCAGTGATTCGAAAAGAACGCGCATCGAAATGAAACCTTGGGCCGTCACCATGTGAAATCGCGGACGTTCGAGCGTGAACCCGAACGTCACCACGGAAAATTCGGAGAAATCCCAATCGGTCACCGTGCCGGGCTGTTCCTGCGGGCACACGAGAATGCACTCGATCCCCCGGGCCTTGAGGATGTCTTCCATGCGGCGGGGCGTCATTCCCGCTTCGCCCATCCAGAACGTCTCCAGCTCGTATCCGTGTTCGCGCAAGAAAGCTGCCGCCCCGCGGTGGTATTCGACGAAGGTCCCGATCTTCCACCCCTCCGCCCGCGAGAAATTCGTCAGCCACGCGACCGTCCCGAGGTAGCCGGGTTCGCGTTTGCCGGTCCGATACGCCGCCAGTGCGGCCAGTGCCGGATCGATTCGGTAGCCATGTTTCTCCGCATAGTCGGCCACCCGGCGGCGCACCGACGCTGACAACTTCCCCCGTCCATTGAGGGCCTGCGACACCGCCGCCTGCGACAAATCCAATGCGCGCGCGATATCACGCTGCGTCGGCCTCCGGGGAACTGGCGACTTCATGCGGTGTGAGGCTATGGTCCGCCGTGGAAAGGTGGGGCGACAAGCAGAGATTATATTGATAATCTGGATTGCCCGCACCGCCGGCAGGCCGTAGAATTATCTGTATAATCCTCCATTGAATTTCGCTCATCGCGCAGCAGGCCAGTCTTCTCGGGTGACTTCTCGCCAAACCGATTCCGGCCCCAACGGCTTGGCCTATTTTGATGCGTGGACACAGATCGGCGGCTTGATCGGCGATCACCCTTCGTTGCCGGCGGCCTTGGGGGACTTGGAGGCCGGGATGGACCGGTGCGGAATCGCCAACGCGCTGGTGGCGCGGCGCGATGTGAAAGCTTTGGACAGCCTCGAGGCCAACGTGGCATTGAGCGACCAACTCTCCGGCGGGCTTTCCCCGGTGTGGGTGGTCATGCCGGGAGCGGCGGGGGATTTCCCGGAGGGCGAGGCTCTTGCACAGCTGCTGGATGAATACCACGTGCCCGCAGTGCGGGTGTGTCCCCGCACGCACGGTTGGGATGCGATGTCTTTGTCGGGCCGGTGTCTGATTGCGGAATTGAGCGCAAGGGGCTGGCCGGTATTCGTCGAACTGGGCACGGAGATGGAAATCGGCGAATTGGCGCGCTTGGCGGAGGCGGTGCCCGGGGCCCGGTTCGTCGCGGTGAACCTCGAATGGACCCGCCAGAGGATGGTGAGTGCGCTGGCGCGGGATTGTCCCAACGTGCATCTGGCCTTGCACCTCTATCATGCCAACCGGGGCATCGAGCAGCTTGTGTCCCTTGGGGCCGCGGATCGTCTGCTTTTTTCAACGGGTTCTCCGGTGCGCGAGGCGGGGGCGGCGCGGGCCGCGCTGGACTGGGCGGATATCCCCGACACAACGCGGCGCATGATCGCCGGGGACAACCTCCGGAGAATTCTCAAATACCAGCCGACGGCGAAGCGGCAACCGGCCGCGGCGTTTGATTCGATCGTCCTCGCCTGCCAGGCCGGGAAACCTCTCCCGTGCGATACGATCGATTTTCATGCCCATGTGGTCAATGACGGGAGCAACAGCGGCGGATCGCAGGTGATGCTGCGGGGGGATGCCAAGGGGATGCTGGAAATGGCGGACCGCACGGGCGTGCGGGAAATCGGATTGATGACTTGGCAGGGCATCCAGGGCGTTGAGCAGGAGGCCGGCCACCGGACGGTTGTGGACGCCGTGCAAACAAATCCCGATCGCCTGTGGGGTTTGGCGTCGATCCATGTAGGCGACAAGACCGACTCGCGAAAAATCGCCGAACTCGACGATCTCCGGCGGCGCACACGCATTCTTGGTCTCAAACCCTACCCCACCATGGGCCTGCCGTATGACCATCCGAAATATGCAGCCCTTTGGGAGTATGCCCAGGCGCACGGGCTTTACGTCGGCGTGCACCCTTACCACTGGTATGAACCCGGCGAGTTTCGCAGCCTGTGCAGCCGCTATCCGGAACTCACCGTGGTAGCCTATCATGCGGGCAGCAGTTACGAGATTGCCGACACGGTCATCACGCTGTGTCGCGAGTTTCCGAATTTGTATGCCGAGATAAATTACAGCACGGTGACCGGCGGGGTGATTGAATACCTTGTCAAAGGCTGCGGTGCGGAGCGCGTGCTGTTCGGCAGCGACCAGCCCATGCGCGACCCGCGCCACCAACTCGGCTGGGTTGTCTATGCCGACGTGCCCGAAGCCGTGAAAACCATGATTCTCGGGGCCAATGCGCGGCGACTTCTCTCCCGGCCTTCCGCCACGTGAAAATATTCCGCATCCTTGCATTTCTTCCCGTTGTTGCCGCGACGGCCGCGCCCGATGACCTCGGGCGTGAAGCGGTGATCCAATACGGCTGGCAGCGCCACGAGGCAGAATTGTCCGGCTACCGCCCGGATTTCCAGCCGGGCTGGCCGATGTTTGACGCACGGAATCTTCCCGTGATCAAGGCCGGCTCCGAGAATGAAGTCGGGCTGCCCCCATTGCAGCAACTCGGCGAGGACGGTCGCTGGCGCGACTGGAACTATGACGCCGCCCTTCCGGGAAAAGCCGGACAATGGGCGAATCTCAGCCTCTTCCCGGCGGTGTTTGATGCCGACGGGGATGCCTATTTACTCGTCGATGCGACGGGAGACAAAGGAGGTTCGTGGGTCCTCCTTCATGCCCGCGCAGGCTCGCAGAAGTGGACCGCACACGCACTTCCCTACGGAAAAATGCGCGGAGATTACAAGGGCCGCATCGAGGACGGGAACCTCGCGATCATGCAGGTGCCCGACAGCGCGGAGCCCCTCGCGCACCCGCCGGTGATCCTCGGCACCGACGGCGAAGCCCTTTCTTTTGTTGCCCCGGAAAAGACCGCCGATGGCTCCCTTGTCATCCCCTCCCCGCAGAAAATCGCCTCCGTGGCCGGCGACCTGGACGTGAAATTCGACGCGTCATGGAAGGCAGGATGGGGCGGATGGGGACACGGCGAACCGCAGCGGGTGGCAACACACGGGCCGTGGATTTTCTTCGTCTGGGCGCGACCGACACCCGTGCCTCCGCACCCCGGCACGCCGATGTTCATCGCGGCATGGAACCGCGAGACGAAGTCCCTCGCCGGCCCGCTTTACCTCGGCTCGAGCGGACGCGAAGTGGACAGCCACAACATGCCCGTTGTGGTCACCGACAGCCGGGGTTTCGTGCATGTCGTGCTCGGCGCCCACGGCACGATCGAGAACCCGCTCGAAACATGCCTCTACATGAGGTCCAAAAAGCCCCTCGACATCACGGCGGGGTTCGGCGAACCCGAGCCGTTCCCGATTCCCGGAACGACATATCCTGGCGCTGTCGTCGGACCCGACGATGCGCTGCACATCCTCGTCCGCCGCTACGAGCAATACGCGGTCGTCCGCGAGGACACATTCGCCCGCGGCTTTGTGCTCAAAACTCGCGACCCCAAACATGACACTGCCGCATTTCCCGTTTATCCCCCTTCCCAGCTTGTCTATCTCCGCAAAGACAAAGACGGGTGGTCGCACCAGCCGCTGGTGCGTTCCTACTTCGGTTCTTATGTTTTCTGGCACAACAGATTGAGCATCGACCGCAGGGGAAATCTCTACGCAGCCTACCGCTACAGCCCGCGATCGGACTTTCTGGAAAAGCCCGTGCCCGCGGCACTGCTGACCAGCCGGGACGGCGGCAACAAGTGGCACCTCGCCGAGACGGCAGACTTCCTCATCGGCGCCGGACTTCCGGTGCCCGACACCGTGCCCATGCCGATCCGGCTGGGCGAGGAATCCGGAAAAACCAGCCTCGGCGAACCCGGATTCGGCTACAAACCCAACGCGATCTTCTTCGACCCGGCGGGGCACGCGTGGATTCCGCTCTGGCCATCCTCCGACAAGGCCCCCGCGTTTCAAATCCTCCGCGATGGCGCGTGGAAAACCGTCTCGACGGATTCCGCACTGCCTGAAGATTTCAAACCGGGTCCATGGATGCGAATGAACCGGCATTTCCCCGTGTTTGATTCCCGCGGACGCTCCTACGTGCTGGCCGATGGCACCGGCTCGCCCGGTGGCGCCTGGTATCTGCTCGTTTCGGCGGACGGCGGGGAAACATGGACGGCGCATAGGACTCCGCTGGGTGCGCTTCCTGGCGGGTTCAAAGACCTTCCCGACGCGAATGCCAACTTTCCCCGTCTGGTCGATCCCGACGGCGACCAGCCGCCCGCAATCCTTGCCAACGACGGCGAAAATCTCCTGCTGTTTGACGTCCGTCTCGACGATAAGGGGACTCCGAATTTCCAGAATGCGGTCAAGCTCGCGGACTCCGCCGCCCGGCACTCGGACAATGTGCCGACCCGCAGCCATGCCGGCTGGGGCGGCTTCGGGCACGACAATGGCTCACGCGCTGTGGCCATCGGCGACAAAATTCACGTCGTCTTTGCCCTGCCACGTCCGGTCGAGGGATTCGCCGGCACGCCGTCCTACGCCGTCACGTATGACCGCACCGACGGCAAAGTCACCGGACCGGTGTTCCTCGGCACAAGCGGCATCGAGATCGATGGCCACAACATGCCGGCGATCGTGGCGGATTCGAAGGGCTACCTGCACGTCGTGCTCGGGGCTCACGGCGGGAGACAGGGACAAAGCTTCATTTACTTGAAGTCGGCAAAGCCCGACGACACAACCGCATGGGAAACGCCCGTGGCCATGGAAAAGGGCACAACCTACCCGATCCTGCTCTGCGATAAACGCGACGTCCTCCATGTCATATCGCGCGGGCCCGACGGCACGCTCGTCCACGACCGCAAACCGCAGGGCGGCGCTTGGGAAACACGCCGCGAACTCGTGCGTCCCTTCCACGACGGACGATACGCGCTCTATTACCAAGACCTCGCCGAGTCTCCCGATGGCAGGCTTTTCCTCCACTTCCGCGCGATGAACCGCACCACCGGGCGTGCATCGCCGGACTCGGACCAGAAAGACTATGACCCGGTTTTGCTTGTTTCGGACGACGGCGGCGAAGATTGGAAAGCGGCAACAACCGAGCTGTTTGGAAACAGCTCCCCGGGCACCACAGAAACCGGCCCATAGGTCGTGAAAGAGCGCCCGGCCACGAGCGCAAAATGACACCGGGAAGAAGCTCTGTCATGCGGGTCATTCTCTTTATCTGGAACTGAGCCATTCCGGGGTGGCTCGCAGGGAATTTCAGAAGATCTTTTCGCGGGGCAAGCCAAACAGCCTGGCATCGGGACGACATCCTACGCCCATTCAGTCCCCAAACTTTGATGTAGACCCCCCGACCCCGAGAGACCGGAGCCTACGGGACTCGAACCCGCAACCTCTGCCGTGACAGGGCAGCGCTCTAACCAATTGAGCTAAGGCTCCTCGCAGAAAGTCCTATAAAAGCGTAGCCGGCGATGTGGCGAAAGCTCTTTTTACATAAGCCAAATTCGCGTGCCTTCCCGGTGCGCGGGTTTTAACCTTCGTGATCCTATGAGCAACTCATCGCTGGCAGCAGCAGCGGCGGATTTTTTATCCGAACGCGCCAAAGCTCTCCCGCATTCTCCGAGCCTGGTCGGTCTTGACGGCTTCGCGGACACGATCCTGCATGTAGTCGCCACGCGCGAGAGCACGGAGAGCTACAAACGGATGTCGAGCATGGCTGAGTTCGGCAAGAGGATCGGAGCGGCTGCCGGGCTGAGTGCGAACTTCGAAATGGTGCCGCAGATGGTGAAGCTCGGAGGCAACGGCCCGATCATGGCCAATGCGCTCGGCGCCTACGGCACGCCGGTGACCTACGTCGGCGTTCTTGGCGCTCCGAACATCCATCCGGTCTTCGCGGATTTCGCGGAACGCGCGAAGGTGATTTCGCTGGCCGAACCCGGCTACACCGATGCGATCGAGTTCGACGACGGCAAGCTGATGTTCGGAAAGCATTCGAGCCTGCGCGAAGTAAACTGGGAAAACCTGCTGGCACACATCCCCGCGGACAAGCTTGTCGGTCTTTTCCGCGAGTCGGCTCTCGTTGCGCTGGTCAACTGGACGATGCTCACGGGGATGACACGGATTTTCGAAGAACTGCTGGAAAAGGTCATGCCGCAAGTCGGTGGTGAGCCGTGGATGTTTTTCGATCTTGCGGATCCGGCCAAACGGACGCGCGAGGATATCAAGAAAGCGATCGGCCTCATCGCGCAATTCCAGACACATGCCAAGGTCATCCTCGGCCTCAATCTCCAGGAGGCGCGGCAGATCGGGGAAGTCCTCGGTTTTCCCCCGTGCGAGGAAACGCACGATGCGGGGGCAGCACACGCAGCCTTGATACGCGCAAAACTCGGTGTCGAGACGGTGGTCATTCACCCCGTGGCTTTCGCCGCTGCAGCGGACGCACAGGGCACATCGGCGGTGCAGGGACCGTTCATCGAAAAGCCGAAGATCACGACGGGTGCGGGCGACCACTTCAACGCCGGCTTCTGCATCGGGCGCATGCTCGGGGCACCCCTCGACGTCAGCCTGCAAATCGGCGTGGGAACTTCGGGATTTTATGTTCGCACCGCGAAAAGTCCGTCGGTCGCGGACATGACGGAATTTCTCCGCACGCTCTGAGCGCGAGACTCTCCATGCCCGGACGTCCGCAATCACAGAAACTTTTCGCCGCGGCGCGCGCGCGCATTCCCGGCGGAGTAAACTCACCCGTGCGCGCGTTCCGGTCGGTCGGCGGCGAGCCGTTTTTCGTCGATCATGCGCAGGGTGCGCGTATCCGCGATGTGGACGGCAACGAATACATCGATTACGTCGGCACGTGGGGACCGGCGATCCTCGGTCACGCACCGGAGGTCGTGATCGACGCAGTGCGCGAGGCGGCGAAGCATGGTCTGAGCCACGGCATCCCCAACCCGAGGGAAGTCGAAATGGCCGAGCTGATCTGCGCGTGGGTTCCCTCGGTGGAGAAAGTGCGGATGGTCAACAGCGGCACCGAAGCCACGATGTCCTGCGTGCGGCTGGCGCGCGGGTTCACCGGGCGCGGCAAAATCGTCAAGTTCGATGGATGCTACCATGGACACGTGGATTCGTTGCTGGTCCGCGCGGGTAGCGGCGCCCTTACCCACGGGCAACCGGACAGCGCCGGTGTGCCGGCCGAGCTGGCGGCACTGACGATCACCTTGCCTTTCAACGATACCGCGGCGCTCGGGGAGCTGTTTGCGCGCGACGGGGAAGGCATCGCCGCGGTGATCGTCGAACCGGTGCCGGCGAACGCCGGGCTCATACCTCCCGAAGACGGCTATCTCGCAAACTTGCGGAGACTCTGCACCGAGCACGGCGCGCTTCTCATTTTCGACGAGGTGATGACGGGGTTCCGCGTGGCCAAGGGCGGTGTGCAGGAGTTGACGGGCATCGTGCCGGATCTGACCGCAATGGGGAAAGTCATCGGAGGCGGGCTGCCGGTCGGAGCTTTCGGCGGTCGCGCGGACGTCATGGACAGGCTTTCACCCGACGGGCCGGTTTACCAGGCCGGGACGCTTTCGGGAAACCCGCTTGCCATGGCGGCGGGCTTGGCGCAATTGCGCGAGCTGGAACGAACCGGCGCATGGAGCAAACTCGAAAGTCTCGGCGCGCAATTCGAATCCGCGGTGCGCGAGACCTTGGCCTCGACCGGCCGCAATTTCGCCTTTCACCGCCTCGGCAGCATGTTCTGCCTGTTTTTCACGGATGGTCCCGTGCGCAATCTCGATGACGCCAAAAAGTCGGACACCGAGGCATTCGCGCGCTTTTTCCACCATTGCCTCGACCGCGGCGTCTATTTTGCACCTTCGCAATTTGAAACGGGTTTCATAAGCACGGCCCACAGCGCGGAAGATCTTGCACGCACCGCGGAGGTCGCGACTGCGGCGTTGCGGGCGACTGCCTGAGCCCGGTCGCGCGCCGGCTCAAAAGACCAGGACAACCACGATCGCCGCAAGCACCGCGACCGCGATGCCGACACCGATGCTCTGCGCCGTGCCTGAAAAAGCGGGCCGGAACTTCCCGCACCACTCGGCGAAGAGCAACCAAAGCGCGGGGATGAGCAGCAGCCAGACTCCGCCGGTGGCCGCGAGGACGGTCATGCGATCGGACCAGAGGCCGCTCGACGACGAGACAGCACCGGAATTGAGCAGGATGCGCGATGCCATCACTCCGAGTGCGAGCATGATGAATTGCGCCAAGGCGATGGCGATGTTCATGACAATCCACACCCTGTCGTCCGCGGGGGCGGCGGTCAATACCCCGATCGTCTCGACATCGGGTGCGGCTTGCACTAGCTAAACGTGCTTCCGTGAGCCAGCTCGCACCCATCCGCGTCCAAGCCAAATTTTTCCACGAGGGCGACCGGAAGTTTTTCGTCAAGGGAACGACCTACGGTCCGTTCGCACCGGACGCCGCGGGTCTGCACTTCGGCACACCGGAAAAGGCGCGCGCCGACATGGCGCTGATGCGCGAGGCGGGCATCAACCTCGTGCGCGTCTATTATGTTCCGCCCGCCTGGTTCCTGGACATTTGCGCGGAGCACGGCATCCGCTGCCTCATTTCGATCCCGTGGGCCGAGCACATCGAGTTCCTCAACCAGCGCAAGATCCGCCGCGAGATCGAGAAAACGGTCGTCGAAGCCGTCTCGGAAAACCGCGGACACCCGGCGATTTTCGGATTTCTCATCGGCAATGAAATCCCGAGCCACATGGTGCGTTGGCTGGGGCCGCATCGCGTCACGGAGTTCCTCGAAAACCTGATCTATCTGGCGAAGCGGGAAAACCCGGGCGTGCTTTACTCCTACGCCAGCTTCCCGCCCACGGAATACCTGCTCCCGCAGAACGCTGATTTTTTCACCTTCAACGTCTATCTGCACAAGCAGGCGGAGTTCGAACGCTATCTCGCACGCTTGCAGAATCTCGCGGAGGACCGTCCGCTCATGCTCGGGGAATTCGGCATGGACACCATCCGCCATACCGAAGACGAGCAGGCGGAGATGCTCGCATGGCACATCGAGAGTGTGGTCCGCGGGGGATTGGCCGGCACGATCATCTACGCATGGACCGACGAGTGGTTCCGTGGCGGGCAGGAAATCCTCGATTGGGCGTTCGGTCTGGTCACGCGCGAGCGCAAAACGAAAAAGGCGTTCCACGTTGTGAAGGAACTTTTCTCCGGCGAAAAACCGGTGGCGGAGCGCGTGCCGCTGGAGCGCTATCCGCGGGTGTCGGTCATTGTCTGTTCCTACAACGGGGGCAAAACATTGGGCGACTGCCTCGAGGCCCTCGACAAGGTGGATTACCCGGACTTCGAGATCGTCTTTGTTGATGACGGATCTACCGACAACTCTCAGGACGTGGTTGCGGAGTGGGAAAAGGCGCGCGAAGCGCGGCGGGCAGGAGGCGCGAAGTTGCCGGACTTCCGGAACATACGGCAGAAAAACATGGGCTTGAGCTATGCGCGCAACGCGGGCGCCGCAGCGGCAACCGGGGAGATCATCGCTTACACGGACAGCGACTGCATGGCCGACCCGGATTGGCTTTACTACCTCGTGGGCACGCTGCTTTCGGGTGATTACGCCGGCGTGGGAGGCCCGAACATTTCGCCGCCGGCGCAAGATTGGATCCAGGCATGCGTGGCGGCCGCTCCGGGCGGCCCGAGCCACGTGCTGCTCACCGACGTGGTGGCCGAGCACATCCCGGGTTGCAACATGGCGTTCCACCGCTGGGCGTTCGATTCGGTGGGCGGTTTCGATCCGGAATATCGCAAGGCGGGCGACGACGTGGATTTCTGCTGGCGACTGCAGCAGTCCGGTCAGGTCATCGCGTTCAGCCCCGCGGCGATCGTCTGGCATTACCGGCGTTTCACTTTGCAGGCGTTCCGCAAGCAGCAGGAAGGCTACGGCGAGGCGGAATCCATGCTGCGATTCAAGCACCTGGTTTTTTTCGGTCCGACCGGCACGGCGAAATGGAAGGGCCAGATCTACGGGACACCGCGCTTCACGTGGCTGGTCAACCGCCCGCTGATTTACCACGGCGTTTTCGGGGAGGGACTTTTCCAGAGTATTTATCCGACACCGCGTTCGGAGGTGGCGAACTACCTTGCGAGCCTTGAGTGGGTCATGCTCACGGCCTTCGTCTTCATTCTTTCGATCGGCTTTCCCGCCCTGCGCATCGTGCCCTACATCATGTTCGGAGGCACATTCCTCGTGGCGCTGTCCTACATGCTGCACGCGCGCCTGGAGCCGCAGTTCGACTCGGTGCGCGCGCGTCTGCTCGTCACATTCCTGGCCTTCACGCAACCGCTGGTGCGCGGATGGACCCGCTATTTCACCTGGCTGAAATACAAACGCACGCCGGAGAACGTCATCCGCACGCCCGAGCAGGAACTCGAGACGCGCCATGCGGCAGGGAGCAACACGGAGTTCGAATTCTGGAACGAGCAGGGCCACGGGCGCGAGAGGCTGCTGGCCGAGGCGACGCGGTTGCTGGAAGACGAAGGCTGGAGCTACTCGCTGGACACCGGTTGGAACGACTGGGACATCCAGATCTACGGAAGTTTCTGGTGGCTGGTCCGGCTGCGCTCGGTGACCGAATATCACGGGGGACCGAAGTGCCTGACGCGCGCCACGCTCAAATTGCGAATGGGAGGCGCAACCATTCTCGCCAACTTCCTCGCGCTGTGCCTGCTCGCCTACCAGCAGTTTGCCGCGGCCGGGATCCCATGGTGGTCGGCGAGCGCTTACGCGGGCTTCGTGGTTTTTCTCGCCTACCGCGGGAGGAGGCTCAAAAGGCGGGCGGCCGACCTTCTCGTGGTGGCCGCCAACCGCGCGGGCTTGGGACGCGTGGCGAAAAAGAAAAACAGTTGAGCGGGCGGATCTCCGATTACGATTTCGAACTGCCGCGCGAGCTTGTGGCCTCGCGCCCCCTGCCCGAACGTTCGGCTTCGCGGATGCTGGTCGTGGACCGCACCGCCGGAAAGCTGGAGCACTGCATGTTCCGCGATCTGCCACGATTCATCGCACCGGAAGACTTGCTGGTGCTGAACGATTCTCGCGTGATACCCGCGCGGCTTCTTGCCGACGAAGGCCGGATCGAACTGCTGCTTTTCTCGCGGCTGGGACCCGCACGCTGGCGCGCCTTTGCGCGTCCGGGCAAGCGGACGCGTCCCGGCGACTCATTCCGTGTGGCAGGCACCATCGCCCGCATCGAGTCGGTGGAAGAATCGGACGGCACGCGAATCGTGCAATTCGAGGCGGAGCCGGATCTTGAGGCGCTCGGGCACATGCCGATCCCGCCTTATCTCGGACGCGAGGACGACGAGGAAGATCGCACACGCTATCAGACCGTCTTCGCGCGGAGGAACGGATCGGTCGCCGCGCCGACAGCCGGGCTGCATTTCACGCGGGAAATACTGGCGGCGCTGCCGCACGCTTTTGTCACTCTTCATGTCGGGCCGGGGACATTTTTACCCGTGCGCGCGGAGCAACTGGACGAACACCGGATGCACGAGGAGGAATACGAGGTGAGCACGGAAACCGCGCAGCGCATCAACGAAGCGCGGAGAGTCATCGCCGTGGGCACGACGAGCCTCCGCGTGCTCGAGTCGCTCCCGCCCGGCGCGGTGAGCGCGTGCGGCGGGCGGACGGATCTGTTCATCCGGCCCGGCTTTGCTTTCCGCCACGCCGGGGCGCTGATGACGAATTTCCATCTGCCCAAGTCCACTCTCTTCGTGCTGGTGTGCGCCTTCGCCGGCGCTGGGCTGATGCGGGAGGCCTACGCCGAGGCGATCAGGGAAAAATACCGTTTCTTCAGCTATGGCGATTGCATGCTGATCGTCTGATCGGGCTGGATTTCCCCGGGGCGGGTCCGCTAAAAGCGCCTTATGGATACCGTCAGAGCTTACGCCGCAAAATCCAAGGGTTCGGCCCTCGAGCCGATCGAATACAAGCAGGAACCGCTCGGCGACGAGCAGGTGGAGATCGCCGTCGACTATTGCGGCATCTGCCACTCGGACATTTCCGTGCTGAACAACCACTGGGGCAACGCGGTGTATCCGCTGGTGCCCGGACACGAAGCCTCGGGCCGCGTGGTGGCGGCTGGCCACCACGTCAAGAACGTCAAAGTCGGCGACCGTGTCGGGCTCGGCTGGTATTCGGGAAGCTGCATGAGTTGCCGGGATTGTCTTCGCGGAGACCACAATCTTTGCAGCAAGGGCGAGGACACCATCATCGGACGGCACGGCGGATTCGCCGAGCGCGTGCGCGCCCACTGGGTCTGGGCGGTGCCCATCCCGGAAGGAGTCGATCCCGCGAAGGCCGGCCCGCTTTTTTGCGGCGGCATCACGGTGTTCAATCCGATCGTGCAATTCGGCGTCAAGCCCACCGACCGCGTCGGCGTGGTCGGGGTGGGCGGCCTCGGGCACATGGCAATCCAGTTCCTCGACAAGTGGGGCTGCGACGTCACCGCCTTCACTTCTTCGGATGACAAAAAGCAGGAACTGCAGCAACTAGGCGCCGATCACGTGGTCAACTCGCGCGATCCGGCACAACTCAAAGCGTTGGCCCGGTCGCTGGACTTCGTTCTCGTGACCGTGAACGTGCCGCTCGACTGGCCCGCCTACATCGAAACGCTCGGACCGCGCGGGCGTCTGCATTTCGTGGGCGCCGTCCTCGAACCGCTCAATATCGGCGCCTTCCCCCTGATTGTCGGCCAGCGTTCGGTGTCCGGGTCGCCGCTCGGAAGCCCGGCCACCACCGCCCAAATGCTGGATTTCTGCGCGCGCCACGATATCGCGCCGGTCACGGAAACTTTCCCGATGTCGAAAGTGAACGATGCGATCGCTCACCTCGAGTCCGGTAAAGCGCGCTACCGCATCGTGCTGCAAAACGATTTCCGATGAAGCACGCCTTTCCCCTGATGACTGCGGTTTTGCTCGCCGCCTGCTCTTCGCCCGGCGGCGAGTTGGTCTCCCTCGCGCAAAAGCGTCTGGCCCTCGCGCGGGACATCGCGTGGTATAAATATTCGCGCGAACTCCCGGTTTATGACGCGACGCGCGAGACCGCGCTGCTCCAAGCCGTCATTGCCGAGGGCACCGCGGCGGGTGTCCCACCCGAAACAACGCGCCGCTTCTTCGCCGCGGAAATGGAGGCGTCGCGCCGCATCCAGTGGGAATGGATCCATGCTTGGAGAAAAAATCTGGCCCCGCTGCCCGAAGGAACTCCCCCGGATCTATCGGGCAATCTGCGCCCGCAGATCGACAGCATCAACAGCCGCCAGATCCAGGCGTTGTCACGCGGCGCACAGCCACCCTCGATCAATCAACTCTCGGATATGGGCGCGCGTTTCTTGCCGAAGAACTGACGCAGCAATGCCGCGGATTCCTCACCGAGCACGCCGGACGTCACCTGACACCGGTGGTTGAGCGGTTCGCTCTGCAGCAGGTTGATCCATCCGCCCGCGGCTCCGGCCTTGGGATCGGGACAGCCGAAAACCACGCGGCGTAAACGCGCGAGGACGATTGCGCCGGCGCACATAGGGCACGGCTCCTTGGTGACATAAAGATCGCATTCGTTGAGCCGCCAGTCGCCGACGGCGGCCTCCGCCTGGGTGATGGCGAGCATTTCCGCATGCGCGGTGGCGTCCTTGAGCAATTCCACCTGATTCCACGCGCGGGCGATGACCTCGCCGTTGCGCACGATGACCGCCCCGATCGGAACCTCGTCGGCAGCTGCAGCCTTGTGCGCGCACCGGAGGGCGTTCTGCATGTAGAAAACGTCCGGCTGCCAGTTGAAGCCTTGGATTTGGTCCGTCGTCACCTTAACCTCCGCGTGTGCAAGCGATCGTCGCCCCCTCCATACTCGCTTGCGATTTCGCGCGCCTTGGCGACGAGGTCGCCGACGTGGCGCGCGCCGGCGCGGACTGGATCCACTGCGATGTGATGGACGGGCATTTCGTGGACAACATCTCGTTCGGCTCGGCGTTTGTCGAGGCGGCGTCACGGCACACGAAATTGCCGCTCGACGTCCACCTGATGATCACCAACCCAGACCGTTACCTTGACCGCTATCTGCCTGTCGCAGCTTCGGTGGATATCCATCTCGAGGCCGACGCGGATGTTCCGGAGACTTTGCGGCGCATCCGCGCGGCGGGAAAGAAAGCGGGGCTGGCGATCAACCCGCATACGCCGGTCGGTGCCATCGAGCCCTACCTCGGCCAGTTCGACATTCTGCTGGTGATGACGGTCGAACCGGGATTCGGCGGGCAGCCATTCATGGAAGACATGCTGCCGAAAATCCGCGAGGCGGCAAAGTTTAGGAGAGGCGCGGCGCCGGACTTCCTGATCACAGTGGACGGGGGGATCAACATCGACACTGGTCGTCAGTGCCGCGAAGCGGGTGCAAATGTCATGGTTGCCGGAACTTCGGTGTTCCACGCGAAGAACCGGCGCGCGGAAATCGAAGCCCTTCGCTGATAGGAATCGCCGGCATGCCCGGCGATGGGGATTCCGCACTCGAACCTATCCCAAAACCGCGCGGGGTGGCGCAGACTCATGGCGGAGCGGATGGCAAGGCGCGAGCAGGGAGCGATGCCTCTGCGCATCGTGACTGGAGAAGCAACGCCGCCACGTTTCGGGATAGGTTCTACTGCGACGAGGCCGCGGGCTGCGCTTTTCCTTCGAGCAAAGCCAGAGCCTCGCCGGCAAGAAACAGAGAACCGGTGACGAGCACCGGCCTCCGACCGCATGACTTGAGCGCACAAGCCAAGCTGCTCTCGCTTGTTGCTGCAAACCCGAGCTTCTCCGCAGCCGCTCGCAGTTCGGCGGTTGCTGCTGCACGCCCGCTATTGACCGGAACGAGAACGACTTCGTCCGCGATATCCCGCAGCTCGCGCAACAATTCCTCCGGGTTTTTGTCGCACAGTGCACCGAAGACGAGGCGCGCCTTGGTGTCGCCAAAGACTTCCCGCCATGCGGCAACCAAGGCCCGCGCTGCCGGCACGTTATGCGCCCCGTCGATGACAAGATTGCCGCCGATGCGCTGGAAGCGGGCTGGCCATTGCACCGAAGCAAGTCCGCGTGCACAAGTTTCGACATCAGGCATCAAACTCGCGGCATCCAAAGCGGCCAGAGCCACCGCGGCGTTCCATCGCTGGTGCGCGCCCGCCAAACCGACCGACAGTTCGCAAGGGGCTTCCACGAAGCGCACAGACGCACCGACTTCGCGCGCGCGGGCTTCGAGAACTTCGCGCACTTCGGTCTCCTGCGGTGCGGAAACCACCGGGATGCCGGGCTTGATGATCCCCGCTTTTTCCATGGCGATAGCGCCCAGCGAATTCCCAAGCCACTGCTGGTGATCGAGACCGACAGGCGTGATGACCGAAACGAGCGGAGTCACCACGTTGGTGGCATCGAGGCGTCCGCCCATGCCGGTTTCCCAAACAACAATATCCGCGCCTTCGCGCGCGAACCACCACGCCGCCAATGCCGTTGTAAGCTCGAAGAACGTGGGGGCATGATCCCACATCGAGGAGCATTCGCGCAGCAGACCGAGACCTTCGGCGACCGCCGCCTCGGGAATCATCGCTCCGTCCAAGCGGATACGCTCCCGGAAGTCAACGAGGTGCGGCGAGGTGTAAAGGCCACAGCGCATCCCGCCGGCGCGCAGCACGGCATCCATGACGGCGCAGGTGCTGCCCTTGCCGTTGGTGCCCGCGACGTGGAGAAAACGCAGGCGGTCCCGGGGATTGCCCGCAGCGACAAAAAGGCGGCGCGCGTTATCCAGCCCAAGCTTGATTCCGAAGGCCTGCGTCCCGTAGAGCCACGCGAGCGCGTCGCGGTAGTTCACTTGCGACGGTCGAGAAAATCGAGGAGCTGAGAAAGCACCGCACGCATGCGATTGCGCGGCACGATCATGTCGACAAGACCGTGATCCTGGAGGAACTCGGCGGTCTGGAAACCCTTGGGCAACTCCTGGTGCGTGGTCTCGCGGATCACGCGGGGCCCGGCGAAGCCGATCATGCATCTGGGTTCCGCGATGATGACGTCGCCAAGCGAGGCGTAGCTGGCCATGACTCCCGCCGTCGTCGGATTCGTGAGGATCGAGATGTAGGGCAAGCCGGCTTCCGAATGCCGGGCCAGAGCACCGCTGGTCTTGGCCATTTGCATGAGACTGAGCATCCCCTCATACATGCGGGCACCGCCGGACGCGGAAACAATGATGACAGGCCATTTCTTTTGCGTGGCCCGCTCGATGATGCGCGTGATTTTTTCCCCGACGACGGACCCCATGGTTGCGGCGATGAAATTGAAATCCATGACCGCCAGACCGACCCGGTGCCCGCCGATCGCGGCATCGCCGGTGATGACGGCGTCCTTGAGCCCGGTTTTTTTGCGGTAGGTTTCGAGGCGTTCCTTGTAGGTGGCGACGCCGCGGAACTTGAGCGAATCGACCGAGAGCATATCGGCGTCGCGTTCCTTGAAGCTTCCGGGATCGACAAGGCTGTCGATGCGCTCGCCCGAGCCGAGCGTCATGTGGTGCTGGCACTTCGGGCAAACTTGGAGGTTCTGGGCCAGTTCGATCTGGTGGATGACGTCACCACATGACGGGCACTTGGTCCACAGACCCTCCGGAACATTGCTTTTGCCCCGGGGTTTGAGCTTCAGAGCGGGTTTCTGGAAAATTCCCATGCGAGCCTTTTAGCCCCGCGCGACGGTAATGACAACAACCGCGGCGGCGCCCCCGTGGCGGAGTGCGGCAGCACATGCACTGGCCGTCGAGCCCGTGGTGAGAACGTCGTCGACCACTGCCAGGGTGCGACCGGCGACATCGGCACCTTTGGCAAGGCAGAATGCGCCCTCGAGATTGTCGAACCTCTCCTCGCGATGAAAATTTGTCTGCGTGAGCGTGTAGCGGCCCCGCCGCAGGCAATCCAGGACCGGCAGCCGGATCCGCCTTGCGGCCTCGTGCGCGAGCAACTCGGCCTGGTTGAATTCGCGTTCGCGCTGACGCGCCGGATGCAGGGGCACCGGCACGATGGCATCGGGGTGCAAGGCCGAAAGACGTTCATCGCGGAATCCCTCGGACAACATGCGTCCGAGCACGCCCCGCAGGTGCAGCCGGCGCCCGTATTTGAACTGGTGCACCAGATCGCGCACCACCCCGCGACTGCGGTAGGCGGCCGTGGCGAAATCGAATGCCAGTTCGCGGTCGCCGCAATTCATGCAGCGAAAAACCCCGGTGATCGCCCCGCTGTAAGGCTGGCTGCAAATTGCGCAGCGCGGGCCGGACAACCGCGGCCGCGACTGGCGGCAGGATCGGCACAGTCCGCACTCGAACGCGGTGGCTGCGCGCCCGCATCCCGCGCACCGCGGCGGGTAAAGCAGACCGACGGCCGGCTCAAAGACCTTGCGAATCCGCCGTGCGCGAAACATTTCCGAGGTAAAAACGCACCATCAGTCCGGTGAGCAGCAGGGCCAGGACCGGCAGCAGCCCCGTGGGCACGGCGCCGCTGACCAAGTTGGGGCCCACCCACGGAAGAAATCCGGCGGGATCGGCCCACGTCGGCCGAAGGAGAAGGTTGGTCGTCTGCTGCGAGAAGACCCAGCCCGCGTGCAAGCCGATGGGCAGCCAGAGCGATCGCGTCCGCACGGTGCATTCACCGAGGATCCAGCCGGCCACGAGCAGACTTGCCAGACCCAAGACAAGCAACGCGGGGGAAGGAAGCCCCGGCGCAAGGTTCAGCATCTCGAAGAACCCGCTCCACCATCCGACTGCATCCGCAGCGATTTCCGTTTTGGCGGGCTTGAGGAAATGGACGACGGCAAAAAACGCGGCGCTCACGAAGATCGCCATCCTTGCGGGCAGACTCCAAAGACAAATACCAAGGACGACTCCACGAAAAACTATCTCCTCGACCGCGCCGACGACGCAGGCCGTGACCACGATGCGGCCGATGGCCGCCCAAGCCGGGGCGGGTGCAAAGACGAACCAGCCGCCAACCAGATACAGCGCGACCAGCAAGGCAACGCCGAAACTCGAAAAGCCCAGCCCGGCAGCCACGTCGGCGGCGGCGTGCGGATTGCGCCGCAGATTCAACTCGGATGGCCGGCGCAGGCCGATCCACCGGAGGGCGGGCCACAAAAGAACCAGAAAGCTGATCTGCAGGCACCGCGAGAGCACACGATGGAAGGGAAAACCCGCGAGCCAGTCGGACATTCCCGAGGCCTGCAAAAATTGACCGAACCAGAAAACCGGCGGGGCGACCGATGCCCCGGCCGCGAGCGCTATGAACAGAAAGACAAAGATTTTGAGATAGGCCGGCATCCGCATTTCGTGGCGCGCGCGGCGCCGGATAAGATCGCGAGTAAAGCAGCCCCAAATCCGATTCGGGGCAAGCAATTAAGGACGCCGGGGAACCGCGGCAGGGTCGAGCGGGCTACCGTTGCTGCATTCCTGCCCTGGCGGGGTTCGTCCGTCGGACCTCCACGGCCCCCGGCGCCGAAAGAAGGTTAAACGATAACTGCGGCGGAGCAAACCTTGCTTCAAGGACGCACCCGCAATAGCAGTATTCGGCAAAGTGTTCTTGTGCCGATTCAAGCGCGCCGATATAAGAAATCTTCGCCAGTAAGAAAGTCGTTCCCATGACCAAACCCCTCCTGATCGTCAGTATTATCCTCTCCCTCGGAGCAGCAGTCCTTGGATACATGAACCGGGACAAGATGGTAGCCGCGCGCACCCAGCTTGCTGACGTGGAGTCGCAGTTGCAGGCGCGCACGCAAGAGTTGGGCGCGACCAAAAAAGAGGCCGAAGGTAAAAACCAACAGATCACCGCCCTGACGGGCGAAAAGGAAAAACTCGCCGGCGAGCGGGACGCGGCCAAAGGTGAATTGACCAAGGCAAAAGAGGAAGCCACAGCCGCACAGCAGAAGGCCACCGCTGCCGAGACCGAACTTGCGCAGGTCAAGACCGACGCGCAGGCCAAGGACACGCGCATTGCAGAACTCGAGCAGCAGGTCGCCGCGGGAACCAAGCCGGGCGACACCGAAGCACCCGCGCCCGAACTGGCCGAAGTCCAGGCGCGCGTCACCGAATTGGAAACCATCAACGCCCAGCTTCAGGACCAAAACACCGGCCTCGCCGCGCAGATGGCCGAGCTGCAGCGCAAAGAAAAAACCCGCCAAGAAGGGGTCATGCGCCCGGGCGTATCCGGAACAATCCTCGCCGTCAACCAAGCATGGAATTTCGTCGTCCTGAGCCTCGGCGACCGCCAAGGAGTGGTGCCCAATGCGGAAATGCTCGTGCAACGCGGCAACCAGTTTCTCGGCAAAGTCCGCGTCACCTCCGTGGAGCCGTCAACCTCCGTGGCCGACATCCTCGTGCGCACCGTGCCCCGCGGGCTGAGCGTGATGCCGGGCGACCGCGTGATCTACCAGGCGCAGCGCGATTGATTGCATGAAGAAAAACATGCTGCTCGCCATGCTCGCGGTGCTGGCCGCAGTGTGCGGCCCGACCGGTTGCGAGACCACGCGCAATGATGAAAGTGTTTCATCCTCGCGCGGACGCATGAGTTCGATCCCTTGGAACCGGCCCGCCAAATGGGAGGGCACGGGTGTCCTCGGCGGACAGATGGGCGGCATGCAGGGAGGTTTTTAGAACCCTTCCCTCGCGGTGAGCGGCCGACCGTTTTCCCGTGCGCTTGTTGTCCGCGGTGGCGCACTGGGTGATTTTCTCCTAAGCCTGCCCGCGATCGCATCAATGCGTGCGGCATCGCCGGACGCCCGGATCGAAGTTCTTGCCTACCCCGGCATTGCTGCATTGGCCGGGGATAGCGGGCTCGTCGATGCCGTGCGCCCGATCGAATACGCGCCACTCGCCCGCTTTTTCACCCGCGGGGGCGCGATGGATCCCGAGCTTCGCGAATATTTCGCATCCTTCGACACCATCGTCAGCTACCTCTACGACCCCGACGGAATCTTTGCCGAAAATCTCCGCGCATCGGGCGTCAGGCGTCTGGTCATCGGCCCGCACCGGCCGGCAGAAACGTCGCATGCCATCGACCAATTCGCCACGCCGCTCGCGGAACTCGGCATCTCTTTTTCCCGGCGGGCGCTCAGGCTGAGTTTGCATCCCGAAAAATATCCGACGCCGGTCATCGCCTTGCATCCGGGGTCGGGTAGTCCGCGCAAGAATTGGCCCGCAACCCGCTGGGCGCGCGTGGCAAAAACCCTGCTTGAAACCTATCCACAGACGCGCGTCGCGGTTGTGGCCGGGGAGGCGGATCAAGCCGCCTTGGACGAGATGCGCGAACTTACCATGGAGAAAAACGTCGAATGCTGGCGCGATTTGCCGCTCCCGCAGTTGGCGCGGCGCCTGGCGGGAGCAAGCGCCTATCTCGGCCACGATACCGGGGTGAGTCATCTTGCCGCGCTTTGCGGGACCCCGTCGCTGTTGCTTTTCGGTCCAACCGACCCGGGGGTGTGGGCTCCACCGCACGATCATGTAGCGATCCTTCGCGCACCGGGCGGAGAACTCGCCGCCCTGCCGACGGATACGGTGCTGGCAGCCGCATCGAGGCTCGTATCGGACGCCCTGCTTGCCAGCGGAGCGGGCGGGGACAACAATGCGCGCCGATGAAACTCGGAACCACCTGCTTTCTTTTTATCGCAGCCGCGGCCATTGCCACGGCCGCACCCGAAACGGAAGACGCCGCCTGGGAGGCACTGCAAAACCAATCCGCGGACCTCACCGCCGACCTTCCGCAGGACGAAGATGCCGGGAAAAAAATGCTGCGCGAACGCCTTGAGACCCAACTCGAGGGATTCAAAAAATTCCTCAAGGATTATCCGGAGAGCCCCAACCGGTGGGAAGCGCGCATGGCCATGCTGCAAATCGGCAATTCCGTGGCGATGCTCGGGGAGAAAGATCCCGGGATCGCCAGCCAAAAGGACGAACTCGAGTCGATCGCCAATGATCCGAAAGCGCCGGAAAACATCCGCGCCGATGCCGGACTCGTCCTTTTGCAGATCGCCTCGATGGATTTCGACCGCGAACGCACCGAGGCCTCGGCCAGGGCGTTGAGCACCGCGATCAACAAGTTTCTCGAGACCCACCCCGACGACGCGCGCACGCCGGCCCTGCGCCTCACCGAGGCCCAAGCCTTGGAATCATTCGACCCGGACAGGGCAAAAAAACTTTATGACGAGGCGGCAAAAAACGAAGACCAGGAAATTTCCGCCGCCGCGAAAACCGCGCTCGATATCATGGCCCTGCGCGAAAAACCGCTGGAGCTGTCTTTCACTTCAGTGGACGGACGCAAAGTCGATCTCGCCGAACTGCGCGGCAAAGTCGTGCTCGTGGATTTCTGGGCCACTTGGTGCCCGCCGTGCGTCGAGGAGGTGCCGGAAGTGGTCGAGGCTTACGGGAAGTTCAAAGACCGCGGATTCGAAATCGTGGGCATTTCACTCGATCAGGACAAAGGCGCCCTCGAGGAATTCACCAAGAAAAACAAAATGACTTGGCCGCAGTTCTTCGACGGCAAGGGCTGGGAGAACGAGATCGCGAAAAGATTCAAGATCCAGTCCGTCCCGACCATGTGGCTGCTCAACCGCGAAGGGAAACTGGCCGACGCCTCACCGCGGGGCCGGCTGGACAAAGCGATCGAGGCCGCGCTGGCGAAACCCTGACCGCACGCGCTCAGCCGGATTTTTTGCGACGGCGTTCTTTTTTGGCCGCGTTGCGGACGCGCCAGCGCAGCGGCGCCTTGACGATGTAGCCTGCGCATGTGCGGGCGCCGCAGCGGCACGGGTGGTCGCGATAGTGGTCGTAGTCGTAGTAGTAATCGTAGGTCAGCTCCTCCCCCGGACGGATCGCGCGCAGCGAGACGATGTAGACACGGCCCCTCACGATCTGGGACTCGCAGTTGGGGTCGCATGAATGGTTGATGTAGCGGGCGGTGTTCCAGAGGACGCGTCCGTCAATGTCGATGCGGTTGTTGAGTTCGAAGATGTAGATGCAACAGTCGCCACCGCGTGCGGCACGGCGTTGGCGCAACATCTCCCGTCGCCACCCCTCGGCTTTGCTGATCCGTTCCCCCGTGTATTCGATGATGCGCGTGCCCCGGGGAATCGTCTTGGCTGCGAACATGCCGCGTCCGTGGATTTTCGATCCCTTCACCGCCGCCCATTCGCTCTTGGTTGGAGCAGGCTTTGCTTTGCTGCTTTTTTTCATGGAAAACCTCTCTTGATAGCAGACGCAAGGTGTCAGTGAAAGAACTGCCGCCAATCTTCTCGCCATGCCAATGCCCCACCTTAAGATCGGGGGCACCCAGATGAAAATGATCCGCCTCGCCCTCCTGGCGGCCGCCGTGTTCTGCGGACCGCAATCGCTCCCGGCCGCGCCACCCTACGTTCAAATACTGCCCGACTCGGGCGAACTGCAACCAGGATCAACGCTCGAGTTCCGCTTCGCCGAACCGGTGATCTCAAGCGAGGACCTCGGACCCGCAAAAGACTCGCCGGTCGTTTTTGATCCGGCCCTTCCGGGAACTTTCACCTGGCTGAGCACGCGCAGCGGAGTGTTCGTGCCGGATGGCCCTCTGCCACTCGGCGGACGTTGGACCGCGCGCCTCCGCGAAGGACCCGCAACCGCGGACAAAAAGCCCGCCGCATCATGGCGCGCGGAATTGAGCACGCCGCCCTTCGGAGTCACCGCGGTCTCGGACGGCGTATGGAACAAGGACGAAGTGCCGGCCGATGTCATTGTGAAGCTGGCTTTCCAGCTGCCGGTGAAGGCCGAGGCGGAATTCTTCGGTTTCACCGACAACTCCGGCCGCGAGGTGCCCGCCGAAGTGCGCCACGCGCGGAACTTCAACGTCGCGGCCGATGCCGGGGATTGGAACATGCGCTGGCAGCTTATTCACGATCCATCCGCCGACGAGGATCAGGAGGAATTCCCCGCGCGCCTGATCGTCACGCCAGCGGTTCCTTTGCCTGCTGGCACAGGATGGAAACTCGTGGTGAAGGCGGGTTTGCCGGCGCAGTCGGGAACCGACAAACTCGCCGAGCCTTACGCGGTGCAACTCGGCACCGTTCCTCCCTTCACGCTGAAAAAATCCGAGGCCGCGAACTACATCAACTCGGGGCCGACGCTTCATCTTGAGTTCACCGGCGCGCTCGCACCGGACATCACCCCGGAGACAGCGGGAAAATTCTTCCATATTTCGCCAGCGCCCGCGGACCTAGGCTGGGAAATCGACTATGACACAGCCACGGCCCGCGGCGCGTTCGAGACAGGAAAGGACTACACTCTCGCCATCGGCAAAGACGTCTGCTCGGCGGTCGGGCAGCCGTTTGACGGCGAACGCGAGCAGACCGTTCAATTCGCCCCCGTGCTTCCGCGGATTTATCTGCCCGAGTTGACCATGTCGCAGATCCTCGGCGGACGCCGCAAGCTGCCCGTGCGCTCCGTGAATCTTGCCTCGATCCGCGTCAAAGCGACTCTTCTGCCGCCGCTGGAGACAGCCAAGGCATTGTCGATTTTCGAGGAGAACCGCTGGAAATACAGCGACGGGGAACCGGTGCCGGTGGAAGACTTCAAGGGCCGGGTGCTCTGCGACGAGACTGTCGCGCCACCCGATACGCAGATCGACCGCAAACAGACCATCGAACTCGATTGGGACCGTCTGCTCGGCGGCAAAAAAGCCGGTGCCGTGCTCATCGAGCTGCAAGGCGACCCGTTGCCCGGCGCGGCGCGGCAAAGGCCCGCGGCCCAGGCCCTGGTGCAGATCACCGACTTCGGCATCCTGTGGCAAAAAACCGGAGCGACTGTGCGCACGCATGTTTTCTCGACCGCGACAACCGCACCCGTCGGCGGCGCTTCCACCCGCCTGCTGGACGGCGAATTCAAAACGGCAGCCGCCGCGAAAACCGACCGTCAGGGAAATGCCGCGCTGGAATTCGACACAGTCCCGGCATGGCTCGTCGTCGAGTCGGGCGAGGACGCCTGCGTGCTGCGGATGGGACCCGAAGCCGACGCCCTGCGTATCGGCGAATGGTATTCGGCCACCTGGTCGCCCGGGACGCGGGAAAGCTCTCTCCGCGCGATGATGTTCACCGATCGTCCGCTCTACCAACCTGGCGAGACGGCGCATCTCAAAGGCCTTGTGCGCCGGATTGACAAGGGAGCAATGGCGCTTGCCGAAGGCCAAACCGCCATGCTCGTGCTGCGCGGCCCGGAATACAACGAGGTCCTGCGCCAAGAAGTCGAGACCGACGCGAAAGGGGCTTTCGATTCGGACCTTGCCATACCCGCGGCGCCGCTCGGCAACTACACACTCCAGCTTGCAAGCGAAGGGGGCGGCCCGATCGCCTCGGCCTCGTTTATCGTGGCGGAGTATCAACCCGATGCATTCGAAGTGAACATCGATATGCCCGAAGATTTTGCTGCCGGGTCACCGGCACCGAAGGCCGCGGTTGACGGCCGATATTTTTTCGGCGGACGACTCACCGATGCCGACGTGCGTTGGACCCTGCGATACGTCCGCCAGACATTCGCCCCGGAAGGCTTCGAAAAGTTTTCGTTCATCGGACCCGAAGAAGAGGATGCCAAACCTCTGACCCTGCGCGGCGACACGAAGATCACCGGGACAAAGCCGGCGACCATCGAGCCCGTGCTTCCCACGCCGGAAGGCGCGCCCTACCGCGGCATTCTCACTGCTGAAGTCACCGACATCAACCAGCAGACCGTCACCGGCGCGGCAGAGTTCACGCGCCAGGCATCGGATTTTTACCTTGGCATCGCGCAGGACGATGAACGCGTCATCCGTCTCGGCGAAGAAATTCCACTTCAAGTCGTGGCCGTGCAACCGGACGGAAAACCCTTCGCCGGCCCCGTTGCGTTGACCGTGTCGATCAAGCACTGGCGCTACCATGTCGTCCGTGTGCAAGGCGCGGGCGGCGCCGTGACATTCCGCCGCGAGACGGTCAAGGAACCCGTGGCCGAGATGAAGGCCGCGACCGTTGCGCCGGTCCGGACCCCGGAGGGGTGGTCCGCGGGCAAACAGGAAAGCTTGCGTTTCAAGGCGGCGACGCTCGGACATCACCAAGTCCGCGTCACGGCCCGCGACAAGACCGGCCGCACGGTCTCCACCGAAACTTCGTTCTACGTGTCCGGCGAAGGCGAGACGGTTTGGGACTACCGCAACCCGTGGGAAGTCACCCTCGTCCCGGACAAAACATCGTATCTGCCCGGCGAAACCGCGCGCATCCTCGTGCAGACACCGATAGCCGGAAAGGCATTCGTCAGCATCGAGCGCGGGGACACGATCTTGCGCAACATGCAAATCGAACTCACCGGCAACGCGCCGGTGATCGAGATTCCGGTCGGCGAAGACGACGCACCCAACGTCGATATGTCGGTGGTCATCCTGCGCGGTGCGGACGGCAGCCCGCGCAAATTCCCCGCTCCCGATTTCCGTTTCGGCTCCTGCTCCCTGAAGGTCGAGCAACCCGGGGCACACTTGCGGGTGGAAGTGTCTCCCGAGCGCCCCAAGGTGCAGCCCGGCGAAGATATCGTGACGACGGTGACCGTGACTGACCACAAGGGCAAACCGGTGGGCGGGGCAGGCGTGACATTCTACGCGGTCGATGACGGCGTGCTGGCGCTCACCGGATTCAAGCGTCCTGACCCAGCGGATATCTTCCTCGCCCCTGTCGCCAGTCGCGTGCTCACGGGGCTGAGTCTGGCGCAACTGCTGCCCGAGGATCCGAACGATCTCGAGTTCGGCAACAAGGGCTATCTCATCGGAGGAGGAGGCGAGGAAGGCCCTGTGTCTTTGCGGGAAAATTTTCCCGGCACCGCGTGCTGGCTGCCCTCGCTCGCGACGGGGAATGACGGCAAAGTGACCGCGCGCTTCACCGCGCCCGACGCGCTCACACGCTACCGTTTGGTCGCCGTGGCCACCTCGGGTCCCCTCGCCTCCGGATCCGGCGAATCGGGTGTGAACATCTCACGGCCGCTCATGATCCTGCCCGCGCTCGGACAATTCGCCAACGCAGGCGACAAACTCACGGCCCGCGCCGTCGTGCGCAACGAAACCGGTGTGGATGGCAGCGTCGAAATCACACTCTCGTCGCCGGCGGGGAAAAACAGCGCGTCGCTGGAGATTCCTTCCGGTGAATCGCGCGCCGCCGATTTCCCGCTTTCGTTCTCCGAACCAGGAACGGCCGACCTCGAATGGTCCGCCACATTGCGGTCCGGTTCCACATCCTTCAGTGATCGCGTGAAGACCGCGCTGCCTGTCCGTTCGCCGATGCTGCAGCTCCGCGAAACCTATTTCATGCCACTCGACGGGAAATCGAACAATCTCCTCGAAGGCGTGAATCCGCAGCTCGCCGAGGGACGAGGCACGGTGGACGTGACTGTGGCCAACACACGCCTCGCCGGCCTGGGCGAACAAGCACGCTTCCTCGTCGAATATCCCTACGGATGCGTCGAACAAACCTCCTCCGCCCTCGTGCCGTGGTTGATGATGCCCGCGCTCGGACCACTCATGCCCGGGTTTGCTCGCGATGCGGAGGAAACGCGACGGGTGGTGAACGCCACGGTGGCCGAGATATTTGAATTCCAAACCTCGGACGGCGGCCTCGCCTTCTGGCAGGGCGGCCGCCAATCTGCGCCTTTCCCCAGCGCCTGGGCGGCTATCGTCCTCGCGCGCGCCGCGGCGCAGGACGTGAAAATGCCGGGCGGATGGTCAAAGTTGCTGGATTACCTCGCCGGATCGATGCGCGGACTCGCTGATGACGATTCGGCCGGGCGGCTCTCCGAGAAAGTCTATGCCGCCTACGCTTTGGCCTTGGCCGGGCGCGCCGAAGCTTCCTACCACGAGGAACTTTTCCGCCGCCGCGCCGAATTGCCCGCCGAGGCGCGCTGCATTCTCGCCCTGGCAATCATGCAGGCCGATGGCCCGCGCGAGATGGCCGCAAAACTTTTGAAGACCGACAAGGCCGCACCCGAGGATGTTTCGCCCTTCGGGGGTGCCGCGCGCGACCGCGCCATCCACCTGCTTGCATGGACGCACTACGAGCCGAAAAACAGCGAAGTCGCGCGCCTTTTGGCCGAGGTGCTCGCATTCGGGCCGGCAAACCGCGACGGCACCACACAGAGCTGCGCCTGGACGCTGCTGGCCCTGGCGGACTATCGCGTGAAAGTCGAAGGCAAGGACAGCAACCGGCGCGAGGCACGCGGCACGATCGTGGCCGCGGCAGAGTCAGTGCCGTTTGCGGTGAGCGCGAAGACACCCGCCTTCGGGCACACCTTCCCCTTGACTCCGGGAAACCAACCGGGGGCTTTGTCGGTGGACAATCCTTCCGCCGCGCCGCTCTACGGCGAGGCGCGATTCGCCGTCTATCCGCCGCTCGGCGAACAACCGCGCCAGGACCGCGGCTTCGCTGTTTCGCGCAGCTACCGGAAAATCGCCGGCGACGGATCGCTCCAGCCCGCGGAAAATTTGCGCGTGGGCGACAGATTGGTCGTGACACTTCGCGTTGAAACCACGCGCCCTGCGTGGTTCGTCGCCATCGACGACCCGCTGCCTTCCATCCTCGAGGCGGTCAACCCGGATTTCGTCAGCCGCGATGTCGGGGGTGCGGCAAATCAGACGCCGTGGCTTGTGAGCCACAGCGAGACGAGGTCCGATCGCGTCCTCTACTTCTGCGACGCGATGCCGGCCGGTGGCCATACGTTCACCTACTTGGCGCGCGTGCGGATGGCGGGCGAAGCGACCGCAGGCGCGACAAAAGCCGAGTCGATGTATCGTCCCGAGCGCTTCGGCCTCGGCGAAATCAGCCGGTTGACCAGCCTGCCGGCCGGCACGCCGTGAAAAAAATCGGAATTGTCCTGCTCGCTGCCGCTGCGATCTGGGTTGGCGCGGATGCGCTGCTGCGCGTGGCTGTCCCGGTTCCCGCGGCATTGTGCGGACCGCCTCCGGAAAGCACCGAATTTCTCGACCGCAACGGCGAACCGCTGCGCGTGATGCTGGTGGACGACTTGCGTTATTCCCGCCCGGTGCGACTCGCTGAAATGTCGCCTCACGTCGTCGCCGCAACCCTCGCCGCCGAGGATGCACGATTTTACCTTCATCCCGGCGTGGATCCGTTCGCCGTGGCGCGCGCCGCGTTCAACCGGCTGCGCGGGGCCGAACCGGCATCCGGCGCATCGACCATCACGCAACAATTGGTCAAGGAACCCGGGCCCCGCACATTCGGCCGCAAGCTGCACGAAATTCTGCAAGCGGTGCGCCTTGAGCGGGAATGGCCCAAGGAAAAAATTCTCGCGGAGTATCTCAACCGCCTCGATTACGGGAACCTGCGCACGGGCATCGCCGCGGCAAGCCGCTATTATTTCGCCAAACCTCCCTCGGATCTGAGCGCGGCCGAGGCCGCGTTCCTCGCCGCGCTGCCGAAAGCGCCCGGCCGTCTCGATCCGCATCGCAACCGCACGGGAGCGCGGGAGCGCCAGCTATGGATTCTGGAGCGCATGCAGCAGACCGGCGCAATCGACGCCCCGGGTTGCGCGCGTGCCGCGAGCGAACCGCTGGCCTTGCGTCCCCACCGGCAGGATTTCGCCGCGCCACACTTTGTTGATCTTCTTCTCCAGCGCCGCGGGATTCTGCCCGGGAGCGGGGGAGCGGTCCGCACCACACTCGATCTCGGTCTCAACCGCCGTGTCGAACAAGCCCTCGCAGCGCAGCTTGCCCGCATGGCAAAGCACAACGCCAACGGAGCAGCCGCCGTGGTGCTGCACAACCCGACCGGAGAAGTTCTCGCGTTGGCCGGATCGGGCGATTACTTCGCCGCAGGCGCGGGCCAGGTCAACGGCGCTTGGATCGCACGCTCGCCGGGCTCGGCGGTGAAGCCCTTCACCTATCTACTCGCCTTGGAACGCGGGGCAACGCCGGCAACCGTCGTGGCGGACGTGCCCGCGACATTCTCCACGCCAACGGGCATCTACCGTCCGAACAACTACAACCATCGTTTTCACGGTCCGGTGAGCCTTCGCAACGCGTTGGGAAACTCGCTGAATGTCGCCGCGGTTCGCGCGCTGGAAATCGCGGGCGGCCCCGCAGCCCTCCACCGCCTGCTTCGCGAACTCGGGTTGTCCACCCTCGCGCACCCCGCCGAGCATTACGGTCTCGGGCTCACGCTCGGCAACGGCGAGGTGCGGTTGCTCGAGTTGGCCAACGCTTACGCCACGCTGGCCCGCGGAGGAATCCACCGCGGCTTCCGACTCCTCGCCGGTGGTTCGAATGACGACACCGCCGGGCGCAGGCTTTTCGGCGAGGCGTCCGCCTACCTTGTCAGCGACATGCTGGCCGACAACCGCGCGCGCGCCGCATCATTCGGGCTCGAGTCTTATCTCGCGTTCCCCTTTCCCGTGGCTTGCAAGACAGGCACCAGCTCGGACTACCGCGACAACTGGGCGGTCGGCTACACGCCGGAATTCACCGTTGCCGTGTGGTTGGGAAACCCCGACGGCGAGCCGATGCGCGCAATCACCGGGGTGACCGGAGCCGCACCCGCGATGCGCGAGATCATGAATCACCTTCATGCGACGCGCGGCACTGGCTGGTTCGCGCGGCCGGCGGCTGTGCGCGAAGGATTCGTGCATCCGCTCACCGGAAACTCAGTCGCCGCTTCGTGCCCGGCCGCAGTGCGGGAAATTTATGCAAATACACCTCCGCCCGAAAATCCGGACGATTATGACACGAAGGGCCGCGTCATGCTTCCCGCGGAATACCGGGAATGGCTCGCGGGACCGCAAAACGGATTGGGCGACACCGTGGCGTGCGCTTCCCGCGAGGAGGACTTCCGCATCACCTCGCCCGCATCCGGAACCGTGTATTTCCTCGATCCCGACCTGCCGCCCTCCGCGCAGCGCATTCCCCTGGTCGCAAACGGGACCGGCGAGATCACGTGGTCGAGCGGGACGCTTGCGTGCGACGCCGGCAAACCGGGGCCGGGAGCCGTGCTTCGCGAGGGAGAGCACGTCATCACCGCGCGCTCCGGCAACCGCACAGCCACGACACGCATCACGGTGCTCACCCTCTGACCCGTGGAGCACCGTGATGTCATCATACTTGGAGGCGGCGCAGCAGGTCTGTTCTGCGCCCTGACCGCAGGACAACGCGGTCGCCGCGTTCTCGTTCTCGAACACAACGCACGGGTCGGGAAGAAGATCGAAATCTCCGGAGGCGGGCGCTGCAACTTCACCAACATCCGCGCCACGCCGGAGAATTATCTTTCGGAGTCGCCGGACTTTTGCCGCTCGGCTCTCGCCCGCTTTGCGCCAAACGATTTTCTCGCGCTTGTCGAAAGTCACGGCATCCGGTGGCATGAAAAGAAACTCGGGCAGCTCTTCTGCGACGGCAGTTCGCGCGAAATCGTCGCTATGTTGCTCGAAGAATGCTCACGAGCCGGGGCGGAAGTGCGCTGCGGCGTCCACATCAACGAAATCGCCAAGCCGGAAAAGTTCCGTATCTGCACCTCCTCGGGCGATTTCTCCTGCGATGCACTGGTCGTAGCCACAGGCGGTCTGTCCTTCGCAAAGCTCGGCGCCACGGGCCTGGGACACGACATTGCGCGGCAATTCGGTCTCCGCCTAACGAAGATCCGGCCCGGGCTTGTTCCGTTGGCGTTGGACCACAAGGATCTGTCCGTCTTTGGACCGCTGAGCGGCGTTTCGATTCCCGTGCGCGCGATGCACCATGGAGCAGTTTTCGAAGAGTCGCTTCTGCTGACTCACCGCGGGTTCAGTGGTCCGGCCGTGCTGCAGATTTCGAATTATTGGCACCCGGGCGAAGCCGTCGAGTTTGACCTCCTGCCGCACGGCAATGACACGCCCGCCCCGGGACGGGAACCGGCGGTTGCCCAGCTTGCGCGGTTCTGGCCCAAGCGTTTCGCGGAGGCGTGGTGCGCGCGGCATGCACCGGCCAAACCGGTGGCACAATGGACTGCACGCGAACGCGAGCAGACAAGCCGATTGATCCATCACTGGCCTGTCACTTTTCCGGCGAGCGAGGGCTATCCGAAGGCCGAGGTGACTTTGGGCGGCGTGGATACCCGGGAGCTTTCCTCGAAGACCATGGAATGCCGCAGCGTCTCCGGATTGTATTTCATCGGAGAGGTCGTGGATGTCACCGGGTGGCTCGGCGGCTACAACTTCCAGTGGGCTTGGGCCAGCGCCCATGCCGCCGGAGAGGCTATTTAATTCGCCGGGGGCTGACTCTTCGCTTTCTCGATACGTTCGAGAAATTCCCCCGCCAAGCGAGACCCGGGAAAATGCTGGCCGAGCCGCAGCAAACGCGCGGCCTCGTCATTGCGCCCGAGGGTCCAGTAATGGACGCCCAAATACTCGTAACCCGCCCCGCTGTCGGGATCGCGGGCGATCGCACGCAAATGAAATGGCAGCGATTCTTTCTGGCGCCCACACCAGTCCAAGACCAGTGCGTATTCGCGCAAGCCATAGGCAAAAAAGGGTCTCTCCCCGACTGCGCGGGCGTATTGTGCTGCGGAGCGCTCATACCATCCGCGCTTCTCTTTCGTTGCGGTGCAGGCATTGCCGATCAGGCCTGCTGATTCGCCAGCCAGCACAAGCAAGCGCGGGTTGTCCGGGCTCCGAATCAGGCCCTCGGTCGTGAGATCCCAGGCCACCCGCGGATCGCCGCGGAACATCGCACGTTCAGCTTCCAGGGCTTTCTGCTCCGCGGGCAACTCACGAGTCACAGACCAAAGGAGCGCGATACCCGGCAGCAGAGGCATGACCGCAAGAACGCGCATCCACCAGGGCAGCGAATACGTCGCGCCCAAGTCCGATGCCTTTCGCGTGGCCGCGATCCATCCCGCACAAAGCGCCACGGGTAAAGCAGCCGCCGGAACATGCAATCGGTAGTCGAAAAAGGAGTGCACAGCCAGTGCGACCAGCGCGGCCAGCGCGCCTGTGAGAACGGCAAGGGACGAATCTTGTGGAAGCAGTCCCGAGGGCGTCGTCTCGCGAGCGATGCGAAGGGCGTTGCGCCATGCTGCAGCGATGTGGGTGAGAAAAAAGCACAGGCCCAGGGCGAGCCCGATGCGCCCATATTCAACCAGCAATTGCAGCCAGTCGTTGTGCGCATGGTAGGGACGGCCATTGAAGGCTCCGCCACGGTAGCGAAGCGACAACTGGTCGAACATGTTGGCGCCGGCTCCAAGCCAGGGATCGAGGCGAAGCATCGGTGGCAAGGCCTCGAACCAGAGCTGCTCGCGGAATTCGTCAAGGCCGATGCGCCAGACACGCATCTGCACGGCCAAGCTCTCCCATCCGGTCAGCAAAGCGGCACCGAGAAAGATGCAGGCGAGCACGGGCAGCGCGAGCAGAAGCAACCCGCGGTGCGCCAAAGCACCGCGCTGGATGATGAAGAAACTTGTCGCGGCAAACACCGCCAGTCCGGCCAAGGACCCGAGATAAGCGGAGCGCGAGAGCGACAGCACCAAGCCGACAAAGCCCGCAGCGGTTGTCCAAAGAAGAATGAGTTTCAACGCGACGCCAACGCGGGCCCACAAAAGAAAGCCGAGCGAAAGAAACGTCGGCACAAGAAGCACCGCAGAGAGAGAGCCGCGACTGGCCAGCGTCCCCGTGACCCAGCCCTGATTTGCAGTTTGGCCCTCGATGCGGAGAAATTCGATATCCGGGGCCAGATCCCCGAACGGGTGGAAAGGTTTTGCGGAGGCGAACTGCGCAAGCGCCAAAGACGTTTGCACCACCGCCATAAGAATCATAGCCCCGACAACAAACCCTCTTTGCCTCGGCGCACGCATCTGCCAAGCAGCCGTCAAGTAGACGCTGAGCGAGGCCATAAGCAGCCAAAAGTCATCCCGCGCCGCGTAAGGATCGGGGCTCTCTGACTGGCGCCAAATCAGGTAGCCGGCAAAAAGCAGAGTGACACCAACGCACCAAGCTCCAGGTTCTTCGCCAATCTTCCAACAAAGCAGTCCTGCCGTCAGAGCGGCCGCTCCCGCCAGAAGATATCCGGGCGCCGCCAATGCCGGATACCACCAGCCGCCCAGAAAGATCTGCGAGACGACGAGGCCTGCCGCCAACAGGACGGCACACAGCCAGCCTAGCAAGCGCGGCACCATACTTCCGCAAGGCTATGCGCGATGCTCGCCGACAAAAGAGTTTTTGCTGGCGGTCAAAAGAAGCGCTTCCCCTCCCAAAGGCCATTATTTGCTTGCAAAACAGCGGGCCGGTTTAATCTTGAGGCAATGAAAATGCTCTTTTCCCCCAGCCGCCCGATCGCACTGCTTCTTCTTGTGGCGCTTGTTGCCTTTATGGCACCCGCTTCGACAGCCAAGGCACAAGGAGCACAAAGCGGCAACGGTGCCCAAGCCGTCGAGACAGCCAAGCAATTGGCCCTCAACCAAGACTCGGTCCAAAGTGAAGAAGAAGCTGCTGACATAGCTCAGTCTTTGGGCGAAGCCTTCGGAGCAAATGGCGACGCGCAGGCTCTTTTGGCCACAGTGGAACAGATGGCCCGCCAGAATCCTGAAAAAGCAGACGCTATCGCTGCAGCTGCCACGGCCTTCGTGCCAACGCCGCAATTCGCGGTAAGCGTCGCACAGGCCGCTGCCAATGCTGCTCCTTCATCGGCCGCAGCGATCGCGGGTGCCGTTGCTGCGGCGGTTCCGTCGGCCGCTGCCGCGGTGGCCGGTGCCGTTGCTGCGGCGGTTCCAGCAGCCGCCGTGAGCGTGGCCGAAAGCGTGGCCGAAGCAGCGCCGAGCCAGCAACAGGCGATTGCGGAATCTGTCATACAAGGCGCGCCGAACGCCGATGCAAACGCCATTCAACAGGCAGCCCAGCAGGGCGCGCAAAACGCGCAGCAAAACGGCGGGGGTGTCGGCGGCCCGGGAGCTGGAGGCCAAGGGGGAGTCAATCTTCCGTCGGGTTCTTCCGGCGGTGGAGGCAGTAGCGGAGGCGGCACTCCTCCCTCCCGCTGATTCCATTTCTTTGTCGTCGGAGCACAGGCAGCCAGCGACTACAAGCACGCTGGGCACACGTTGCAGACAAAAAGGTCCTGCAGGTCAGGCGCGTGCGACCATGCAGATTCTGATAGCCCCGGATAAATTCAAAGGGTGTCTCACTGCGCGCGAAGCGGGGGAACATATTGCCGCTGGATGGCGCGCAGCGTGGCCTGATTGTGAAATTATCCAGCAACCGCTCGCCGACGGCGGAGATGGCAGTCTTGCGGTTATAGAGTCTGCGCTTGGCGGAGAGCGAATGGCGACGACTACACGCGACGCGCGCGGGCGTCCTGTGCAGGCAGCGTGGCTATGGCAACCAACGAGACGAACGGCATGGATCGAAGTAGCCGGCGTTTGCGGGCTTGCCGGGCTGTCACCGGATGAACTCGATCCGCTAACTGCGACATCCGCAGGTCTAGGCGAAGTAATCCGCGCCGCGCAGGAAGCCGGCGCGGACGATATCCGCCTGTGTTTGGGAGGCAGCGCAACCAACGACGGAGGCTGCGGCATGGCGGACGCGCTTGGTTACCGATTCCACGACAAGCATGGCGTGCACCTCGATCCCCTCCCATGCAACCTTTCGGCACTGGAACACATCGGGAGACCTGCGCAGGGAATTACTTGCAGGTTTTGCGCACTCGTGGATGTGCGAAACCCCCTTCTCGGCCCTCACGGCTCATCCCGCACTTACGCGGCGCAGAAGGGCGCGTCCCCGGAAGCGGTGGAAGCTCTCGAAGCGTCAATGACACGTCTGGCCGATGTGGCCGCGCGTGATCTGCACGCCTCAGCCGCAAACACACCCGGTGCGGGCGCGGCGGGCGGATTGGGTTTCGGCGTGCTTGTCTTCCTCGGCGGCGAGCTGCGCCCGGGTTTCGACACGATTGCCGGCATCACCGGATTTGAAAGGGCGGTGGCTTCGGCTGATGTGATTGTCACAGGCGAGGGCCGCATCGACAAACAAACCGGCGATGGCAAGGTTGCCGCGGGCGTTGCGCGCCTTGCACGTCTCCACGGTAAACCCGTGATTGCTCTGGCAGGTTCCATTCCGTTAAGCAATAGCGAGTGCCGCGACAACTTCGACGCGGCGATTCCGATCTCCGATGACTCCATGACGCTCCAATACGCCATGACACACGCCGGCCCACTTCTCCAAAGCGCCGCTGGTCGCGCTGCAAAGGCACTGCGTGAAGGCGACATTTTATGAACAAAACACTCGCACTCGTTTTTCCCGGTCAGGGAGCCCAAGCGGTCGGCATGGGCAAAGATCTGGCCGCAAAGTTTCCCGTCGCTGCGGACCTTTTCCGTCAAGCCGATGAAATTCTCGGTTGGCCTCTGAGCAGAATTTGCTGGGAAGGACCCGAGGAGGAACTGACCAAGACGTCCGTCTGCCAACCCGCCCTTTACGTGCATGGTTTGGCGGCGTTGGCGGTGGTCCGTGAAAAGCTGGGTGAATTGCCCGTGAGGGGAACGGCAGGACTATCGCTCGGCGAATTCACCGCGCACGCGGCCGCGGGAACTTTCGACTTCGCCACCGGGCTTCAGTTGGTCGCGCAGCGCGGAAAGTTCATGCAGGAGGCCTGCGAGGTGACGCGCGGCGGAATGGCGGCGATGATCGGAGTGGACGAAAACGTGGTCCGCGATCTCGCTGCCCAGACCGATGTCGATGTGGCCAACATAAATTCGCCCGGCCAAATCGTGATTTCGGGCGAGGCCGGTAAAGTCTCGATGGCCGTCGGCATGGCCAAAGATTTCGGTATACGCAAAGCCGTGGAACTCAAAGTGGCCGGCGCCTTCCATTCGCGCCTGATGCAACCGGCATACGAGCGTCTGGGAGAAGTCCTTCTCCGCACTCCGCTGAACGAACCCCACTTCCCGGTCGTTTGCAACGTCGATGCGAAAGCCGTGAAAAACGCCGATGACATCCGGCGCACCCTCGCCGACCAGGTCACGGACAGCGTGCGTTGGGCGGACTGCGTGACATGCCTGCTCGATGAACTCGGATGCGACAGCTTCCTCGAACTTGGCCCCGGCACCACGCTCGCGGGCATGGTTGCGCGCATCCGCAAAGGCACACCCGTGCAATCCGTGGGCACGCCGGAAGACGTGGAAAAGCTCGCGCTCTGATTGCGTCCCCGCGCCCGCAGAGCCATAGTGCACCCATGTTCCTGGCCGATGAGATCAGGCGCCTGAAAAAAGAGCGCAATGCCGTCATTCTCGCACACAACTACCAAGTCGCCGAGATCCAGGAACTCGCCGACCATGTGGGCGATTCGCTCGGTTTGAGCTATCGCGCAGCCGAGACCGATGCCGATGTGATAGCCTTCTGCGGCGTCCACTTCATGGGAGAGACGGCGAAAATCGTGAATCCCGGAAAAACGGTGGTCATTCCGGACCTCAACGCCGGCTGTTCGCTCAGCGACTCCTGCCCGGCGGACAAGCTCAAGGCTTACCTTCGC
The DNA here is from genome assembly GCA_018883245.1 of Chthoniobacterales bacterium. Lineage (NCBI taxonomy): Bacteria > Pseudomonadati > Verrucomicrobiota > Spartobacteria > Chthoniobacterales > Chthoniobacterales bacterium. The sequence continues at coordinate 61,789 of VEQL01000006.1, read as the reverse complement.
GAGCATGCGGACAAGAATTATTACGTCGTCGCTTACATCAATTGCTCGGCCGGGGTCAAAGCGCTCTCCGACGTGATTTGCACCAGCGGCAACGCGGTGAAAATCGTCCAGAGCGTGCCAGCGGACCGCAACATTCTCTTCGTGCCCGATGAGAATCTCGGGTCCTGGGTGACCGAGCAGACCGGTCGCCCCATGACGCTTTGGAAAGGCAACTGCTACGTGCATGTGGAATTCACGCGCCAAAGCATCGAAAAGATCCGCGCCGAATATCCGGGAGCACCCGTTGTCGCGCACCCCGAGTGCACGCACGCCGTGCGCATTCTCGCCGACGAGGTGTGTTCGACGGAAAAAATGGTCGGCTATTGCAAAAATTCGCCGGCCGAAGCGTTCATCATCGTCACCGAATCCGGGATGCTCCACCGGCTCAAGCGGGAGATTCCCGGCAAAACCTTTATTCCCGGTCCGACCGATCACTGTGCCTGCGCGGACTGCCGCTACATGAAAATGAACACGCTGGAGAAGTTGCGCGACTGCCTGCGCGACCTTTCTCCGCAAATTGTCATCCCCGAAGAACTGCGTGCGCGGGCCGAGGTGCCCATCCGGCGCATGCTGGAACTGAGCCGGTAGGGCCCGGCGCGCCCGACGCGCCGTGAAACTCTACAAAATCAAAGCCCAAATCCGGGCAAACCTCCGAGGCCACCGGTGACCTTGCCCATCGAATCGGCCTGCAATTTGCGCGCCGCTTCCTGCGCCTCGCGCACTCCGGACAGCACCAGATCCTCCAACATTTCGACATCCCGGGGATCGACGACCTCCGGGGCGATTTTGATGCCGGTGATATCACCGGACCCGTTGGCAGTCACCGTGACTTTGCCGCCGCCGGCGGAAACCTGCAGGGATTGGGCGGCGAGATCGCTCTGCGCCTTGGCGAGACGTTCCTGCATCTTCTGCGCCTCTTTCATCATTTTCTGTATGTTCATTGAGACTCCTCTTTTTCCAAAGTTGCGCCGAACAGCTCGATGGCAGCCTCGATCCCGGGATCGTTTTCGAAATCGTCCGCGGAAGACGCTGCGGCGGCGGGCGCAGCCTTCAACGTGTCTGCGCCGGTCGCCTCCGGACGGAAAACAACATTTCGCCCGGTATTTTTTTCCCAGAGCTGCGAGACGAGTTGCGCCTGGTCTTTGGCATACGGCGCCTTGATCTGCCGTGCGGCGCTGGCGGGAAAAATGACGCGCAGCACACCGTCTTCCTCGGTAATTTCCTGGGCCTCCTCGAGCCAAGCGCTCCGGATGGTGTGCCGGGCGGAAATCTCCGCGACCACTTTGACCCACGCGTCTTTCACGGAGAGGTCGGCACGATGCGACGACTGCGGAGCAGCCGGTTCGGGTTTCGCGATCGCCGCGGGTTTGGCAGGTGCGGGCGCGGCTGCCTTGCGGGTGGCGGCCGCAGGCGCGGGCGCCCCGCCGCGCAGAATGGCGAGCGTTTCGAGCACTTCATCCAAGTCCGCCGTATGCAGAAGCTGGATGCCTTTGACCACGGCAAGCTCGAGGGGAAGTTTCTTGTCGGGCGAAAACCGCAGTCCCGCCTCCGCGGCGGAAAAAATCTCCAGCAGCCCGGTGAGCTTGCGGGCGGGAAAGCGTCCGCGCAGCGGGGCGAGCAACTCCCCGCGGCGCCCCGGCATCTCCTTCGCCGTGACTTCGCTGACCAGCAAGTCGCGGCAAAGCGCGACGAGGTCGGCGAGTAGCCGTCCCAAGTCCTTGCCCTCTTCGGCCTGTGCCGCCACCAGATCGAGCGCAGCCGCAGCATCGCCCGAGAGCACATGACCGGCCAGTTCTGCAACCTGCGCGGCGGAGGCGAACCCGAAAATGGAAAGCACATCCTTCTCGGTCACCTTTTCGCCGCAGAACGAAACGACCTGGTCGAGCATCGACTCGGCGTCGCGCATGCCGCCCTCGGCCGCGCGCGCGATCACGTCCGCCGCCGCCGGATCAAGCGCCACCTTTTCCTTCTTCGCGATGGCCAGCAGATGCGCGGCCGCCACATCGTCGCGGATCGGCTGGAGATCGAAGCGCTGGCAGCGGCTGATGATGGTGGCCGGCAACTTGTGCGCTTCGGTGGTGGCAAAGAGGAATTTCACATGCGCCGGAGGTTCCTCCAGCGTCTTGAGCAAGGCGTTGAAAGCCGCCGTGCTCAACATGTGGACCTCGTCGATGAGGTAGATGCGGAATTTGCCGTGCGCGGGAAGAAAGCGGACGTTTTCCCGCAGTTCGCGCACCTGCTCGACACTGTTGTTGCTCGCGCCGTCGATCTCAAGCACGTCGAGGCTGTTGCCGGCGGCGATCTCGCGGCAGGGATCGCACTCCCCGCAAGGCGTGGCGGTCGGCCCTTTCGCGCAATTCAACGCCTTGGCAAAGATGCGCGCTGTCGATGTCTTCCCCACCCCGCGCGGACCGACGAAAAGGTAGGCATGCGCAAGGCGGTCCGACTTGATCGCGTTGCGCAGTGTGCGAACCACGCTGTCCTGCCCGAGAACCTCCTCGAACACCTGCGGGCGGTATTTGCGGGCGAAAACCTGGTAGCTCACGGGAAAAAATTACGGCATCCGCGACCCGATGCGGAGGATTTAATGCCGGAAATGGCGCTTCCCGGTGAAAACCATGGCCATTTTGCGCGCGTCGGCGGCCGCGATGACCTCCGCGTCACGCACCGAGCCGCCGGGCTGGATGCACGCAACGGCTCCGGCCTCCGCCGCCGAAACCAGTCCGTCGGGGAACGGGAAAAATGCGTCGCTGGCCACGGCGCTGCCTCGCAGCGAGAGCCCGGCTTCCCCCGCCTTCCAGACCGCGATGCGGACCGAATCAACCCGCGACATTTGGCCTGCGCCGATACCCAACGTGCGGTCGGGTCCGGCGAAAACGATCGCGTTGGATTTGACATGCTTGACGACTTTCCACCCGAACTCCATGGCGCGCAACTCGGACTGCGTCGGCGGGCGCGCCGTCACCACTTGGGACGCCTCGGGCTTCTCGGAAGACGCATCATGATCCTGGACCAGCACCCCGCCGATGACCGACCGCACATCACGCGGCGCAGGCTGCGGGAGCCCGCGCAGGAGCATGAGACGGAGATTTTTCTTTTTCTGCAGCAGGGCCCGGGCTTCCGGTTCGAAATCCGGGGCGATGATCACCTCGCTGAAAATTTCCGCGATGGCTGATGCCAAGGGGGCCGTGAGCGGACGGTTGCAAATGATGATTCCGCCGAAGGGTGCCTGGCGGTCCGTGGCAAAAGCTTTTTCCCAAGCCGCGCAGAGATCGTCGTCGTCGCTGCCCACGCCGCAGGGATTGGTGTGTTTGAGGATTGCCACCGTGGGCGCGTCAAATTCCCCGATGAGGTCGACCGCGGCAGTGATGTCCAGGATGTTGTTGTAGGAAAGTTCCTTGCCGTGCAACTGCTCGAGATGGTCGGAGAAATTCCCGTAAAGCTCCGCTTCCTGGTGCGGGTTTTCACCGTAGCGCAGGCGTGCGGCGAGCGGCTGCGAGCAGGTGAACGACGCGCGGGTCCGCTGGCCGGACTGGAGATAGTTGGCGATTGCGCGATCGTAGCGGGCCGTGAGGTCGAAGACTTTCACCGCGAGCCGCTCGCGGAGCTTCAACGTCGTCGCGCCGCCATTTTCTTTCATCGACTCGAGCACGTCCCCGTAGTCGTCCGGATCGCAGATCACGGTGACCGCGGCGGCATTCTTGGCGGCGCTGCGCAACATCGACGGACCGCCGATATCGATGTTTTCGATGGCCTCCTCGAGCGTGACACCTTCGCGCGCAACCGTCTCCCCGAAGGGATACAGATTCACCACCACCAAATCGATTGGGGCGATGCCGTGCTCCTGCGCCTGCTTGGTGTGCTCCGGTTTGTCGCGGCGGAAAAGCAACCCGCCATGGATCATCGGGTGCAGCGTCTTGACCCGGCCGTCGAGAATCTCCGGGAAACCGGTGTGCTCGGAGACGTCTTTCACGGTCAGACCTGCCGCGCGAAGGGCGGAAGCCGTGCCGCCGGTGGAGAGAAGTTCGACTCCCGCGTCGGCCAAACCGCGCGCAAAATCCACCAGGCCCGTCTTGTCCGAGACGGAAAGCAATGCGCGGCGGATTTTCACGACGCCGCAACCTCCCCGTGGCGGAACTGCATTTCGTAAAGTCCGCGGTAGATCTCCGACGAGCGCAGCAACTCCTCGTGCCTTCCCGTGTCCACAATGCGGCCGCCGCTCATCACGACGATCATGTCTGAATTCAGGATGGTCGAAAGCCTGTGCGCGATGGCGACAACCGTTTTTCCGGCGGACAATTTGTCGAGGGCGGATTGGATCATGCGCTCGCTTTCAGAATCGAGAGCCGACGTCGCCTCGTCAAGCAGGAGCACGGGCGCGTTCTTGAGCAAAGCGCGGGCGATGGCCAAACGCTGCTGCTGGCCGCCGGACAACATGCAGCCCTTGTCACCGACCACGGACTCGTATCCTTGCGGCTGGGCCAGGATGAAGTCATGCGCATAAGCCTGCCGCGCGGCCTCCTCGACTTCCGCGTCGGTCGCGTCAGGACGCCCGAAGCGTATGTTGTTCCGGATCGTGTCATGGAAAAGAAAAGTGTCCTGGGTGACGACCCCGATTTTGCCGCGCAACGATTCGAGCTTGAGCGAGCATATGTCGCGCCCGTCGATCTTCACCGCGCCCTGCTGCGGGTCGTAAAAACGGAGAATAAGCGAAAGCACCGTGCTTTTTCCCGCGCCGCTGGCACCCACGAGAGCGACGCGTTGTCCGGGCTCGATGCGCAGGCTGGCGTCCTGCAGGGCCGCACCGTGCTCACCGTAGGCGAAGGACACACGGTCGAACTCGATCCCGCCCCTGCACACGCCCAACGCGGCGGCATCGGACGCCTCGGTGATGGCGGCCGGACGCCGCATCAGCTCGAAAATGCTCGTCGTCGCAGCCAGACATTTCTGCAGCTGGAGATGGATGCGGCTCAGAGACTTGACCGGCTCGTAGAGCAGGAAAATACCCGCCATGAGTGCGAGGAACTTGGCTGCGCTGAGCTGCGCCGCATAAACGTAGAAAAGAGCCATGCCCACACCGATCGCGGCGACCACCTCGACGAGCGGCGTGGTGATTTCCGTGTTCTTGAGCACGCGCATGGAATTGCGGAACTGGTCCATCACCGCCTTGTCGAACATCTGCTTCATCACGTTTTCGCGGGTGAACGATTTGATCACGCGGATACCCGAGAACGATTCCTGGAGTATGACATTCATTTCGCCGGCCAGCTCCTGCTCTGCGCGTCCGGCTTTGCGCACCTTGCGTCCATACATCGCCACCGGAACGATGCAGGCCGGGAAAAGAACCAACGCGACCAGGCTGAATTTCCAATCGATCCAGAGCACGGCCGCCACGCCGGCGACCAGCGCGATCGGCTGTTTGAAAAGATTCACGCTCAACTGCGAGAGCGTGCTCTGCGCGACCGACGTGTCGTTGAGAACGCGCGACATCAGACGTCCCGTGCGCGCCCTGTCGAAAAACTCCATGCTCTGGCCGATGATCGAAGCAAAAAGCTTGCTCCGGATATCATTGAGCACGCGCAGGCTCACCCACGACATTTCGTAGGCGTTGAGATACGAAAAAAAACCGCGCAGGAGCATGACTACCGGCACGAGCAGGCAGACCCAAAGCACGGACTCCACACTCGGCCCGGCGCCGGATGCCGCAGCCGCGGCAATTTTCGCGTTGTCCGCGCCACCCGGAAAAACCCGTTCGCCCACATAGCGCACGAGCAGCGGAATCGAGCTGTTGACCAGCGCGAAAAGCACACCCATCAGGACGCCGACGGCAAACCGGCCCTTGTAGGGCCCGATGTAGGAGAGCAGCTCCAGATACGGCTGCCAGGTGGTCCGGTCGTTTCCGGACTGCGAATCGTGCGGCTTGGTCATGAGATGAATTCTGCGGCGATGCCGCGCGGGAAACGGAGCCTACCAGCAAATGTCGTGGCGGCAAACCCCCGCGTGCCGCATTGACCGGTCACCCGCCAGCGGGAACAATCACGTCCCAGTGACCAAGCAACCGATCGCGGGTTTCCATCTTGTCTCCCATCCGCTCGCCGAACTGAAAATGTCCGCGTTGCGAGACAAACGCACGCCGGCTCCCGACTTCCGGCGCCTTCTGCAGGAACTTTCGCAGTTGGTGGCCTACGAGGCACTGCGCGATTTCGAGGTGACACCCATCAGCGTGCAGACACCCTTGGGCACCGCGGCCGGAGCAAACGCCGCCCGGCCGCTCGTGTTGGTGCCGGTGCTGCGCGCCGGACTGGCGATGGCCGATGGCATCCTTCGCATCTTCCCCGCGGCCGCGGTCGGCCACATCGGGATGTTCCGCGACGAGGAGACGCTCGAACCGGTGAGCTATTACTTCCGGCTTCCGCCGCATTCCGCCGGAGCGCACGTCCTGTTGCTCGACCCCATGCTCGCCACCGGCAACAGCCTCGCCGCCGCGGCAGACCGGTTAAAAAAGGAGGGCATCCCGAAGCTGACGTGCGCTTGCATCGTGGCATCGCGCCAAGGCGTGAAGCGCCTGCGTGCCGCCCATCCCGACATGCCGATTTTCGGTGCGGCCCTCGACGATGAACTCGACGATCGCGGCTATATAACGCCCGGTCTGGGCGATGCGGGCGACCGGATTTTCGGGACCTGAAACGGCCGCCTACAACCGCGGCGCCGTGCGCAACTTGTCCTCCCAGCGGGTCAGGAGGTGGATGATCATGTTGGTCCCGAACTTGTAAGTGTCGAGGATCGATGTAATGGGCGGGTTGGGATCCGTATTATGGATGTAAATGCCGCTGTTCACGTAAAGATCCCAGTCCATGGCAACCCGCACGCCGTTTTCGTCGCGGTCGTTGTTGATGACCCATTTTTTGGATTTTTCGTCGAGCTTGACGCCGAACTGCCACATGTCGGCGTAATCATTGGCCGTGTAGATCACCGCGATCTCGCCGAAATAACGCATCACATAAACGGGCTCCTCATAGTAATTGATCCCCGCAGGTTGCTTCTTGATCTCGGGAAAATAGGGTGCACGGCGGAACATGGGATCGTTGACATCGAGTTCCTCGAAATCTTTGTCCTTGTCCGGGATGACGCGCTTCATCTCGCGGCGAAACGCGATGTCGAAGCGGGACCCGCGGCCCGGCACCGAACTGTCACCCCAGATCGCGCCCCCGAGCCGAACGTATTTCTGGAGATTTTCGACTTCCTTGTCCGACAATTTGAAGTCCCTCGAGCCGGTGAAAAATATGAAAGGAGGCTTGACCGAGAACAGCTTGTCGCTGTCGAGCGGGATCGCCTCGACGTTGCGATAATCGGTCTTGACCTTGTCCTTCGACTCCTTGCTCATGAACTCGAGGATGTTTGGAAGGCTGCCGCGCCAAATTTTGCCTCCTCTGAGATCCACGGTGGAATCCCAGTTGCCGCCACTGTATTTGGCGACGTAAGCGGTGAACGAAAATTCGCGCTGGCGCGTGCCCGTGCCGCTACCTGTCCCCTTGCCCCAGCCGCCGGTGAAGGCGCCGATCTGCTTAGCCACCTCCGCACTCATGCCGGCGGCCCCGACCGACGCGACCGGTGCCGCGGTTGCCACCGAGGTCGTGGCGGCGGGCTTGACCATCGTCGTGGGAGTGATGATGGCGTCCATCGAGAAATTCAAAGGGTTCTGCCCTGTGGTGGTGATGGCAGCCACGGTCGAATTTTGCATGGATGGCGTGGAAACGGTGAAAGTTGTTTCCTGGGGCTGCGCCTGCGAAGGCGCGGGCGGGGCGGCGGCAGGCTCCCCGGCCGCGAGAAATCCTCCTTCGCCACCCTCGAAGTCCGGCGGCTCCTGCATCGCCTCGAAGAGGACCGTTCCGCCGAAAATCGCGATCAGCAGGACGTGCAGAACGAACGAGATCGTGAAAAAGCGCGAATTGCTGAACTTCTCGATCAGGCGGTCGAGCAACGACATCTTTTCTTCGGGATCCATGGGCGAACTATCCAAATATCTCCGCGGGAGCGCCAAAATCAACGCAGGACTGGGCGCTTGGCGCGATTGCCTAGCTTTGACAACCTTGCGGCGTGAGCACAAAACCTGCGCGACCCACTGCAGTCCAGCGTTTCGGCGCGCGGGCCGGGTCACTCGCGCTGCGCGCGCTCTTTGCCACGCTGCGCGTGCGATTGCACGACCAGGCCGGATTTCTGTCCAGCCCGCCGCCACATCCGGTCATCTACGCCTTCTGGCACAACCGCATCCTTGCCGTCACCGCAGCCTTTCTCCGGGTTTACCCGCCGGGACGGCGCGGAGTTCTGGTGCTGACAAGTGCAAGCAAGGACGGCATGTGGCTCGGCGAGGTGGCATCCCGACTGGGCATGGGTTCGGTCCGCGGCTCCAGCTCGCGCCGCGGTGCGGGCGCCATGCGGGAACTCCTCGATAAAGTCGCCCAAGGCCACGACATTGCCATCACGCCCGACGGCCCCCGCGGACCGAAATACGAACTCGGGCCCGGCCCCATTTACCTGGCGCAGAGGACCGGCATCACCATCATCCCCATCCACGCGCGGTTCAGCCGGTGCTGGACCATGAAGACGTGGGACGGCTTCCGCATCCCGCGCCCGTTTTCCTCACTCGATGTCACACTCGCCCCGCCGGTGAGTATTCCCGGGCAGACCGACGAAAACTTTTTCGAGGCCGAGCGCGCAAAAATCGAGTCGGTTTTGCGCGCGGAAGCGGATTAAATGGCGCCCATGCCCGAATTGATCGACGGAAAAGCGGTTGCGGCACGGCGCCTTGAGCAAACGGCCGCGGAGATCGATAAACTCAAAAAACAAGGGATAACCCCGGGACTCGCGGTTGTCCTTGTCGGCCAAGACCCGGCTTCCGTGGCCTACGTCCGCTCGAAGGACAAAACCTGCCGCGAGTTGGGCATGCATTCGCGCAAGATCGAGCTGCCCGCATCGGCGACCCAGGAAGAAGTCCTCGCCGTTGTGCATGAACTCAACGCCGACCCGGCGATCCACGGCATCCTTGTTCAATCACCTCCCCCGCCGCAGATCGACGAGCGGGCGGTCGTGCGGGCGATCGATCCGGCCAAAGATGTGGACGGCTTTCATCCCGTCAATGTCGCCGCGCTGACCGCCGGCGAGGAAGACGCGCTTGTTCCCTGCACGCCGCTCGGCTGCCTCGAGCTGCTCAAAGATTACGACATCCCGCTGGCTGGGGCGCACGTCGTTGTGGTGGGACGCAGCATGATCGTGGGCAAGCCCATGGCACTGCTGTTGCTGCGCAAAGGCGTGGATGCCACCGTGACCATCGCCCATTCCCGCACCCGCGACCTGCCCGCGGTGACAAAGTCCGCCGATATCGTGATCGCGGCCATCGGGAGACCGAACTTTCTCGGGGCGCACCACGTGCGCGACGGGGCGGTGGTGATCGACGTCGGCATCAACCGCGTGGAAGACGCCGCCTCGCCGCGCGGCTATCGTCTCGTCGGCGACGTGGATTTCGCCGCGGTCGCCCCGAAGTGCCGCGCCATCACGCCGGTGCCCGGCGGAGTGGGACCCATGACGATCGCCATGCTCATGCGCAACACGGTCCAAGCCTGCCGGCGCATCACAGGACGCAGCGGGGACTGATCGCCAATTTGCTTTTGCAAACTGATGAAAAAGCGACCTTTTCTCATGATCGCGGCCTTCACCGCGACCGTGTTGCTCGCGGGCTGCGAGAAGCCCGACCCGACGCTTCGATTTCTTCTGCCGGCCCGCGGACTGCCGCTTGATATCATCGAGCAGTTCTCGCGCGAGTCGGCCATCCCCGTCGCGGTGGACACCTACGCAACCCCAGCCGATATGCTGGCGAAACTCTCCGGCGGCGAGGTGCGTTACGACGTGGTCCAGCCGCCTGACTATCTGGTCGGTCCGCTCGTTGCAGACAAGGCGCTGATGCCTCTCGATCCGCAAAAAATCCCCAACCTGAAAAATTTGGATCCGCTGTTCAGCCGGACTTACTTCGACCCCGGCAACAAATTCACCGTGCCGTGGATGGCCGCGTTCACCGGGATCGTCTACAACTCCGAAGTCGTTCCCCCGTCGATCGTGCGCTACGGCGATGTGTTCACCGCCGATTGGGCCAACCGGGTCGTGGTGATCGACGAACCGCGCGAGATCGTGAGCTGGGCGCTGGCCGCGGCCGGCATTCCCGTCAACGATGCATCCGACACCAACCTTTCCATGGTCCGTCCGCTCCTCGCCGACTGGCTGGCGAAAGTGCGCGTTTATGACAGCAACGACCCCGGCAAGGCGATCTTCGACGGCGAGGCGGACATCGGGGTCATGCGCAGCGAAGACGCGGCGATCCTTTCCGCGAAAAATCCGCGCTTCCAGTGGGTGTTCCCAGCGGAGGGTGCCCGCATGTTCGTGGAGGTCCTGGGTATCCCCGCGGGATCGCGCCACGGCGAAGAAGCCATGCGTTTCCTTGAATTCCTGCTGACGCCCCGCATCGGCGTGGAACTCTCGGCCCGGCGCCCCGGCTACAATCCGAATGCCGCGGCCCGCGAGATGCTTTCCGACGAGCAAAAGAAAAATCCCGCCAGCTACCCGACGCCCTTCGACGTTGCCCGCGCCCAACTCGGCGCCGACCTCGGCCCGCAGCAGGAAAAAGTCGAGGCGCTTGTGAGGGGGCTTAAGCGCCCCTGACCTGATCGCGGAAGCCGGCGCCTTGCGCGGCGCTTGGCCGAAGTGTCGGGCTCCAAAAGTGGAGCCGAAGAGGGGACTCGAACCCCTGACCCGCGCATTACGAATGCGCTGCTCTACCAACTGAGCTACTTCGGCGCGATGATGTGAAAATATCGCCCGGATGCGGCCTCTGGCAAGCCCCGCATCTTGCCAGAGCACCGCAGGCACCTCATAATCCGCGGTAAATCCATGGAATCGCTTCTACGCCTCCTGCAACAGGACTCGACCACGCCCCGCGAGGACCTCGCCCGGCAACTGAACATCACGCTGGACGAGGTCAACCGCCGCATTGCCGCGCTCGAGAAAGAGGGGGTCATCCGGGGCTACCAAGCCATCGTGGACAAGGACCGCCTGGACAAAAACACCGTCACCGCGATGATCGAGGTGCGCATCACGCCGGAGCGCGGCGGCGGGTTCGACCGCATCGCCGAGCGCATCGCGAAATTCGACCAGGTGGTGAGCTGCTACCTCATGAGCGGCGGATACGACCTCATGGTCGTCGTGCAAGGCGGCAGCCTGCGCGAGGTGGCCAGCTTCGTCTCGGAAAAGCTCAGCACGCTCGAGCCGGTGATTTCGACCGCCACGCACTTCCGCCTCAAAGCTTACAAGGAAAACGGGGCGCTCTTTGTGGACACCGCGCCCGACGACCGTCTTGCGGTCAGCCCGTAACCCCGCGCCGCGGCCATGGAAAACAAAATCGCCGCGCATGTGCGCGACATCCCGCGGTCGGGCATCCGCGACTTCTTCGAGATCGTGCAGTCGATGCGCGATGTCATTTCGCTGGGCATAGGCGAACCCGACTTTGCCACACCGTGGCATATTCGCGAAGCTGCGCTGTTTTCCCTCGAAAAGGGGCGCACCGGCTACACCTCGAACCTCGGCCTGCCCAAGCTGCGGGAAGCGATCGCGGACTACGTGGCGCGCAACTTCGGCGTGAAATATGATGCGGCGACCGAAGTTCTTGTCTCCGTCGGCGTCTCCGAGGCGATCGACATCGCCCTGCGCGCGCTGCTCGACCCGGGAGACGAGGTTCTTTACCACGAGCCTTGCTACGTCAGCTACAACCCGAGCGTCACGCTTGCCCATGGCAAGGCGGTGGCCGTGCCGGTGCACGAGAAAGACAATTTCCAGCTGCGCGGCGATGAACTGGAGAAGCGCATCACACCGCGATCGAAAGTTTTGCTCCTCAATTTCCCCACGAACCCGACCGGCGCCACCATGCCGCGCCAGGCACTGGAGGAGATCGCTGCTGTCTGCCGCAAGCACGACCTCATCGTGCTTTCCGACGAGATCTACGCCGAGCTGACCTATGACGGCACGGAACACGTCTCCATCGCTTCGCTGCCGGGCATGCGCGAGCGGACTGTGTTCCTGCACGGACTTTCCAAGGGCTGGGCCATGACCGGGTTCCGCATCGGCTACGCCTGCGCGCCGCGCGCGATCATCGAGGCGATGATGAAAATCCACCAATACGCCATCCTTTGCGCGCCGATTATGGCGCAAGATGCAGCCATCGAGGCTCTCCGGCACGGCGATCCCGCGGTCGCCGACATGCGCGAGAAATACCAGTTGCGCCGAAACTACATCACCGCCGCGTTGAACAACATGGGTCTTCCCTGCCCCCTGCCGCGCGGGGCGTTCTATGTTTTTCCCGACGTCCGTTCCACCGGCCTGACGAGCCGCGAATTTTCCCTGCGTCTCCTCGAGGAGAAAAAAGTCGCCGTCGTTCCCGGGCCGGCCTTCGGCCCGTCGGGCGAAGGCTTCGTGCGATGCAGCTACGCCACGGCGCTGGACCAGATCAAAGTCGCGATGCAGCGCATGGCGGAATTCGTCGCGGCGCTCAAAAAACAGGCGGCTTGATGTCCGTGCGGCTTTGACCGGCACCGCCGGCGCAGCTATGGAGGATCGCGTGACCGGCGGACAATCGTGGAACAAGGCGGCACGGTATTTCGGCCGGGCGATGCTCCTGCGCTGTCCGGTCTGCGGCAAGACGCCGGTGTTTCCTCCCCTCGCGCGCACCCGCAGCTTGCACGATTGGTTCACACCGCTCGACGGCTGTCCGCGCTGCGGTTACGCCTTCGACCGCGAGCCGGGCTACTTCCTGCTCTCCATTTGGGCCATCAACTACGGCATCGCGGCCGTGCTGGGGCTGGTGCTCTACGGGGCCTTCGAATGGTTCTTCGACTGGCCGGTCTGGACGCTCATCGCCGCGGTGGTCGGACCGGTCGTTCTCTTCAATGTGCTTTTTGTCCGCCACTCCAAAACCATTTTCATCGCTTGGGACCATTTCTTCGATCCCCACGAACGCGAGGACGACGGCGGCGACGGAAACGTGCCGCACTCGCCGGAACCGCCTCCGCGTCAGCCACCCCGCAGGGCCCGGTTGCCGGCGGACGCGGGTGTGTGAATTCGCGGGGCTCGCGCGAGACGGCATCCGGGGTTAGAAAGAAAACGTGTTACCCGAGTTGCTGAAAGCACTTCTGGTCAGCGCCTCGCTGGGCGCCCTGCTCGGGCTGGAGCGCCAGTGGAGCGGCGAGCGCGACAATCCGCAGAGCGACACAACCGCCGGCGCGCGCACGTTCGCGCTGTGGGCGGTGATCGGGACGCTCTGCGCGTGGTTCGACCGCCAACTTACCGCGGGCTTTTTTCTCGCGGGGTTTGTCGCCATCGCCGCGCTTCTCTCGTTGTTCCTTTTCAAGCGCGGCGGACGGAATTTCGGACTCACGACCGGGGCGCTCGGGCTCGCCACCTACCTGCTCGGAGGCCTCGTGCTTTACGGCCAGGAAACTACCGCTGTCGTCATCGCCGTTTCCCTCCTCCTGCTGCTGGCCTCGAAAGAACATCTGCACCGCTTGTCGCGCAAATTTTCCCCGATGGACGTGCGGCAGGCGCTGCAGTTCGCCGCCGTGACCGGCATCGTGCTTCCCCTCGTGCCGGACACGCCCTGGGGGCCCTACGGCGCCTTCAATCCGCGCAACATCTGGCTCATGGTGGTGCTCGTTTCGGGGCTCGGCTTTGTCGGCTATGTTGCCATGCGTGCGTTCGGGCAGGAGCGGGGAATCGCGGTCACCGGCCTGCTCGGCGGTGTCGCCTCCAGCACCGCAACCACCCTGGCCATGAGCCGTGAAAGCCGGGTTTACCCGGAGACCGGTCGTATGTGCGCTCTTGCCGTGACACTGGCCTGCACAGTGATGCTGGCACGCGTGGCTGTGCTGGTAGGCGCGGTCAGCACTTCCCTGCTATCCGCCCTCGCACCCATCCTCGTCTTTGTCGCCCTTCCGGGCATTCTCTTCGCCCTTTGGAACTGGCGGAGCTTCACCGGCTCCAACCCCTCGGGCCGTCCGGCCAGCGAGGTGCGCAACCCCCTGAGCCTGCGCGTGGCAATCCAATTTGCCGCGCTCTACGCACTCATCGTCTTGCTCGTTCGCTGGGCGAACGAAACTTCCGGCGGAACCGGAGTGTATTGGGCGAGCTTCTTTTCAGGCATGACGGATCTGGACGCGATATGCCTTTCGATCTCGCAGCTGGAGGCAGCCGGAAAAATCGCATCCGGTGACGCGGCCCGCGCAGTCGCCATCGCCGCAGGTGCCAACTCGCTGCTCAAGGCATCCATCGCCTACGCGTTGGGAAGCGCGGTGATGCGCGGACCGGTGGTCGCCGTGCTCGGACTGACCGCTCTGGCTGCCGCTCTGGCTGCTTGGCTGTGCTGATCAGCGCACCGCGGTGCCGTGCCGCGCGACCTGCGTGGCCGCGGACGGCGGTTCTTGCAGGGCAAAAAGCTGGCTGACCGTGGCAAATCCGTAGCCCTTGGCCTTGAGTCTGGCGATCACATCCGGCACGGCCTCGATGGTGCCCGGATGGATGTCATGGGCCAGGAGAATGGCTCCCGGGTGCGCCCCTTGAACAAGGCGGTCGGCAACCACGCCGGCACCGGGACGTTTCCAATCGAGCGGATCGACCGACCACAGCACGACGTCGAGGCGATGATCGTTGATGATGCTCTGCCGGACGCGCTCGTTGATCGCACCGTAGGGCGGCCGCATGGCCGTGGGACAGCGTCCCGTCGCACGCATGATCGACTCGTTCGTCCTGACCATTTCGTCGCGAAGTCGCGCGGCACCCACGGAAGGCAGCGGCGGATGCGTGTAGGAATGGTTGGCGATCTCGTGACCCTCGGCCACGATCCGGCGCGCGATTTCCGGATAGGCATCGACATTGCGCCCGATGACAAAAAATGTGGCGCGAACGCCTTCGCGGCGGAGGATATCGAGCAGCTGCGGTGTCAGTTCCGGGTGAGGACCGTCATCGAAAGTGAGGGCCACGACAGGTCGCGATGTGTTGACCGAGTTGTAGCTGGCCCGCTGGAGAGGCGGCCGGCCCGCCGTCACCCCGGGAGGAGTGATGCTGAGCGAGGGTGCGTTCCCCGGGGGCGAAACCATGCCCTCTTGGGCGCAAGCGGCGACCAGCATGGACGCCGCGGCGGCAAAGGGAAGAATCGATCGCATGGCTTTGGAAAATTGCGGCGGAAAGAACTAATCCGCCAGCCGCGCTTTTTTGGCAAGCCCCGTGCGAGATTTTGCCCCGCGCAGCATTTCGAGAAAGTGCCGCAAAGCCAAAGACCCTGCGCGGTTGCGCCGCATGATCACACCCACCGGCCTCCACATGTCGGCCGAGGCGATTTCCACGGGAATGAGCGAACCCGCCTTGCGCTCGTTGGCCAGAACCGTTTCGGGCAGGATGGAAACAGCGTTGCCGATCTCGACGGCCCGCTTCACCGTTTCCACGTTGTCGAATTCGTTTTCCGGACGCATAGAAACGCCGGCCGCGCGCAGCGCGCGATCGATGGCTTTGCGTGTGGGCGTGTCGGCATCGAAAGCTATGAACTTTTCCGGGCCGAGTTCGGAAAGCGGCACATGGGACCGGCGTGCGAGGCGGTGAGAAGGGCTGCAGACCAACACCAACCGGTCGCGCCAGAGGACTTCGGCAGACAGCCCCCTCCTGGCCGCCGGATAGGCGACGAAACCGGCGTCCGCGCGACCGTGCAGAACAGCGGCATAGACATCGGAAGAACAAAGGTAATCGGTGTGGATTTTCACCTGCGGGTGAAGGCGGGCGAACTGGCGCACGTAGGGCGGCAACTCGTGCAAGCCCACGCTGAGCACCGCGGCCAGCCGCAAATCCCCCATCACAACGTTCCGCAACTCCCGCAGGCGCTCATCTAGATCGTCAACCACTGCGAGAATTTCCCGCGCGGCACCGAGAAAAACCTCGCCCTCGGGCGTCAGGGAGAAATTTTTCTTTCCGCGGTCGATCAGTTTCACACCGTGCCTGGCCTCCAGCGCCTTGATCTGCTGGCTTACCGCACTCTGCGTGATCTGGTTCTTCCGGGCAGCCTCCGAAAAACTGGCGGTTTCAGCCAGATCGCGGAATACTTTGAACAAAGAAACGTGCACGGCAAAAATGTATCAGCGCTGCTAATGAGGTCAACTTGAAGCATAAGCCCGACTAATGGAAGATATCGCCGGCAACATCGGAAAAATCCACGACCGCATTGCACGAGCCGCGAACCGCCGCGGTCGCGATCCGCTCACTGTTCGCTTGGTGGCGGTTTCGAAAACCCACCCGGCAGAGGCGGTGTCTGCGGCGGTAGCGGCAGGCCAGCATCTTTTCGGCGAGAGTCGCGTTCAGGAAGCCCGCGACAAAATCCCCGCGTGCCCGCGCAATCTCGAATGGCACTTCATCGGACACCTGCAGAAAAACAAAGTCCGGCAGGCCCTGCCGCTGTTTTCATTCTTCCACAGCATCGACAGCACGGAACTTGCGCGGACCATGGACCGCATTGCCGGCGAGAGCGGGCGCACGGTGGATGGCCTTCTCGAGGTCAATGTTTCGGGCGAGCAGAGCAAATACGGATTCACGCCCGCCGTGCTGCGAGCGGAATTCGCCGGCCTTGCGGCGCTGCCCAAACTGCGTCTGCGCGGCCTCATGACCATGGCCCCCTACAGCGACAACCCCGAGGAAGCCCGTCCGGTTTTCCAAGCTCTGCGGGAATTGCGCGATGAACTTCAGCGAACGCACACTCATCCGCTGCCCGAGCTTTCGATGGGGATGAGCGGCGACTTCGAGCCCGCGGTCGAGGAAGGGGCTACCCTGGTCCGTGTCGGCTCCTCTATCTTCGGCGCGCGCCCCACCCCGACGGCATGACACCGCAAATCCGCAATCTGCAAGTCATAGGCCGCGAACTGGCCATCGCATGGAGCGACGGACACGAGACCTATCTGCCGCTGGAAACTCTCCGCCGGGCCTGCCCGTGCGCCGTCTGCAATGGCGAACCCGATGTTCTCGGTCGCGGCGAAAGACCGCAGGTCACCCACAGTCCCGATAGCTTCGAACTGCTTTCCTACGACTTGGTCGGAGGCTACGGCTGGCAACCGAAATGGGCCGATGGCCACGCAACCGGTATCTATTCGGTCGGATATCTGCGACATATCGACACCCAGTCTCCCCGGGCGTGACCCTCCGAGCTTGGATGAAACACGCGCACGCGCTTTAATAAAGGGCTATTTCGTTATGCCGTCCAAATCGACCATCATTTACACCAAGACCGACGAGGCGCCGCTGCTGGCGACTTATTCTTTCCTGCCAATCGTTCAGGCATTCACAAAGCATGCAGGCATCGGACTCGAACTGCGCGACATCTCCCTCGCCGGTCGCATCCTCGCGGCGTTCGCCGACAAGCTGCCGCAGAACGAGAAAACTTCGGATGCTCTGGCCGAGCTGGGCGCCCTCACGCACAAGCCCGAGGCCAACATCATCAAGCTGCCAAACATCAGCGCCTCGATCCCGCAGCTCAAGGGGGCCATCGCCGAACTGCAAAAGCAGGGCTTCAACGTGCCCGATTATCCCGAGACGCCGTCCGATGACGCCACAAAAGAAATCAAAGAGCGCTACGACAAAGTCAAAGGCAGCGCGGTGAACCCCGTGCTTCGCGAAGGCAACTCGGACCGCCGGGCACCCAAGGCGGTGAAGGATTACACCCGAAAACACCCGCACAAAATGGGCGTCTGGTCGCCCGACTCGAAAACACGCGTGGCCACCATGGGCGCGGACGACTTTTTTTCGAACGAGAAGTCCGTCACGGTCCCCTCGCCCACGACAGTCGAAATCGAGTTTGTGCCATCCGGCGGTTCGCCTGTGTTGCTCAAGGACGGCATCAAGTTGCAGGCGGGTGAAGTGTTCGACGGGACATTCATGAGCAAGAAGGCGCTCGTCGCATTCTTGGAAAAGCAAATCGCCGCCGCACAAAAAGAAGGCGTCCTTTTCTCCCTGCACCTCAAAGCCACGATGATGAAGGTGTCGGATCCGATCCTGTTCGGACACGCGGTCAAAACCTTCCTCGGCGACTTCATCGCCAAGCACGCCGCGACGCTCGAAAAGCTCGGGACCGACTTCAACAACGGACTCGGCGACCTCGTGGCGAAGATGGACAAACTTCCCGCGGCGGAAAAAACGGCGCTGGAGACCGACCTAGAATCCGCGCTCACTGCGCGCCCGCCGTTGGCCATGGTCAACTCGGACAAAGGCATCACCAACCTCCACGTGCCCAGCGACGTGATCGTCGATGCCTCCATGCCGGCCATGATCCGCGAAGGCGGCAAGATGTGGAACGCTCAGGGCAAAACGCAGGACACGCTGGCTGTCATTCCCGACAGCTCATACGCGTCCGTCTACCAGGCAACGATCGACTTCTGCAAAAAGCACGGCGCGCTCGATCCCACCAAACTCGGATCCGTCCCCAACGTCGGCCTCATGGCCCAGGCCGCGGAAGAATACGGCTCGCACAACAAGACTTTCGAGATTCCATCCGACGGCACTGTGCGCGTGAGCGACGCCGATGGCAAAATTCTGATGGAACACAAAGTCGGGGCCGGCGATGTGTGGCGCGCTTGCCAGACCAAGGACGCTGCCATTCGCGATTGGGTCAAGCTCGCGGTGAAGCGCGCACGCGCCACCGGCGCACCCGCTGTCTTCTGGCTCGACAAAAACCGTGCCCACGACGCGCAACTCATCGCCAAGGCCGAGCGCTATCTCGAAGACCATGACACCGCGGGACTCGACATCCGCATCCTGCCCCCGGCCGAAGCCTGCAAGTTCAGCCTCGAGCGGATCGTCGAGGGGAAGGATACGATTTCTGTCACCGGCAACGTGTTGCGCGATTATCTCACCGACCTGTTCCCGATCTTGGAGGTGGGAACGAGCGCGAAAATGCTATCCATCGTTCCGCTCATGAACGGCGGCGGGTTGTTCGAAACCGGGGCTGGCGGATCAGCACCGAAGCATGTGCAGCAATTTCTGTCCGAGAACTACCTGCGCTGGGATTCGCTCGGAGAATTTTTCGCCCTGGCTGCATCTCTCGAACATCTCGCGGACACCACGGGCGACAAACAGGCGAAAATCCTCGCCGATACGCTCGATGCGGCCACGGCCAAGTTCCTCGAGAACAATAAAAGTCCGGGACGCAAACTCGGCACGCTCGACAACCGTGGCAGCCACTTTTACCTCGCGCTTTACTGGGCGCAGGCGCTCGCCGCGCAGAACGAAGATTCCGGACTGAAAAAAATCTTCGCTCCCGTGGCGGAAGAACTCGCGGCCAACGAGGATAAAATCGTCGCCGAACTCGCCTCCGTGCAGGGCAAGGCTGCCGATATCGGCGGATACTACCGCCCGGACGACGCGAAAGCTTCCGCCGCAATGCGCCCGAGCAAGACATTCAACCGCATCCTCGCGGCGATATAGAACCTATCCCAAAACCTCGCGGGGTGGCGCAGGGTCATGGCGGCGCGGATGGCAAGGCGCGAGCAGGGAGCGATGCCTCTGCGCCAGGTTTTGGGATAGGTTCTAGCAAACCGTAGCGCGAAGCGCTTTTATTCCACGGTCACGCTCTTGGCGAGGTTGCGCGGTTTATCCACATCGCAACCGCGCTGAACGGCGATTTGGTAAGAGAGCAACTGCAGCGGAATGACCGTGAGCACGGGCATGAGCCACTCGGGCGCGTCGGGAACCCAGAGGACATCATCGGTGATTTTTTCCAACGCGGCGTGGCCTTCGGTGCCCACACCGATGACCGGTCCCTTGCGCGCGCGCACTTCCTGGATGTTGCTGGCGTTTTTCTCGAAGAGCGCATCGTCCGGAGCAATGAAGACCGAAGGCGTGTCGGGGTTGACCAGGGCGATGACGCCGTGCTTCAACTCGGCGCTGGGGTAGCCCGAGCAGAACATGTAGCTGATTTCCTTGAGCTTGAGCGCGGCCTCGAGCGCCACCGGATATTGGAACTGGCGGCCCATGAACAACATGCCGTGGGAGTTGGCGTATTTCTGCGCAACTTCGGGCAGATGCGGGTTCATCTTGAGGACGCGTTCCACTTTTTCGGGCAACTTCTCCAACTCCCCGATGATGCGCATGCCGTCCGAGGTCGAGAGATGGCGGATGCGGCCCATGAGAAGCGAAAGAAGCGTGAGAATGGTGACTTGCGAGGTGAAAGATTTGGTCGCGGCCACGCCGATCTCGGGGCCGGCGTGCATGTAAACGCCGCCGTCGCTTTCGCGGGCGATGGTGCTGGCCACGTTGTTGCAGATCCCCAGCGTGCGGTGCCCTTTGCGCTGGCTCTCGCGCAAGGCCGCCAATGTGTCGGCCGTCTCGCCGCTCTGGCTTATGACAAACGTGAGCGTGAATTTGTCCATCGGCGTGTTCCGGTAGCGGAACTCGCTGGCCACCTCGACCTCGGTCGGCAGGCAGGCGAGGGTTTCCATGAGGTATTCCCCCGTGAGTGCCGCATGGTAGGCGGTGCCACACCCGATGAGGACGATGCGTTCGACTTCGCGCAACTGCGCCGGGGACATGTTGAGGCCGCCGAGCTTGGCCGTGGCTTCCTCCGCCGACAAACGGCCGCGCATGGCATCGCGCACCGTCGAAGCCTGCTCGTAGATTTCCTTGAGCATGAAGTGCGGGTATTCGCCCTTGGAAACTTCCTCCGCGTCGAACTCGACCGTGCTGATCTCGTAGTCGCGTCCGTCCCCCGCCAGCGACTGGATCTGGAAGGTGTCGGGTCGCAGCATGACGATCTCGAAATCCTTGAGATAGACGACGTCACGCGTGTGGTTGACCAACGCCAAGGGATCGCTCGCGAGGAAGTTTTCCCCGCGTCCGACCCCGAGCACCAGCGGGCTTCCGCGACGCGCGCCAAGGAGAAGGTCGGGAACTTCCTTGTGCATGACGGCGATGCCGTAGGTGCCTTGGACTTCACGCAGCGCACGGCGCACCGCCTCGACGAGGTTCTCGGCGGAGGCGTCGCCCAACTCGGCGGCGTGTTTGCCGATCAGATGGGCGAGGACTTCGGTGTCCGTCTGTGATTTGAAGGTGTGGCCCTCGCGCTCGAGTTCTTCGCGCAGCGTCTGGTAATTTTCGATCACGCCGTTGTGGACGAGCACGATGTTGCCGCTCTGGTCGGCGTGCGGATGCGCATTCTCCTTCGTTACCGCGCCGTGCGTGGCCCAGCGTGTGTGGCTGATCCCGCGGTGGCCGTGCACGGGTTCGCGGGCGACCAGATCGGCGAGATTCTGGATGCGGCCCACGGCTTTTCGGATCTCGAGCGCGCCGTTGTTGCCGAGCGCAAGACCCGCGGAGTCGTAGCCGCGGTATTCCAGCCTCCTGAGCCCGTCCAACAGGATGGGCGCCGCTTCCGCGGGACCGACATAACCAATGATTCCGCACATAAGCCGATCATGCTGCCCCATCCACCAACTAGTGGCAACAACGCTGATGCGTGCAAATGGGCGTGACATTTGCGCGCATTTGGAAGAGCCAAATGAAGCGATGCCCGACAAGACCCCTCCCCAAGTTGCCTCGGCACTCGGACGCACTCTCGGGATCATCATGGGCGGCGGTGCGGGCAAGAGACTTTTCCCACTCACCAAAGACCGCGCCAAACCGGCCGTGCCTCTCGGCGGGAAATACCGCTTGGTGGACATCCCGATCAGCAACTGCCTGAACGCGGGCGTGCGCGACATCTATGTGCTGACGCAATTCAACACCGCGTCGCTGCACCAGCACATCAGCCGCACCTACAAATTCGACATTTTCAGCGCCGGAAGTTTCGTCGAGATCCTCGCCGCGCAGCAGACGACGGGCGGAGCAGGATGGTATCAAGGCACGGCGGACGCGGTGCGCCAGAACCTTTCCTACTTCCTCGAAAAGCCGTGGGATTATTTTCTCATCCTCAGCGGCGACCAGCTTTATCAAATGGACTTCCGCGAGCTGATGGCGGCGCATCTTGCCGCGCAGGCGGATGTGACCATCGCCACCTTGCCGGTGGAACGCAGCGAGGCGGAGGGGTTCGGCATCATGCACACGGACGAGGACCGGCGGATCACGCGTTTCGTTGAAAAGCCGAAAGAGCCGGCGCTGCTCGAGAGCCTGCGGATCCCGGCGCGCCTGTCGGCCGAACTCGGACTGCCCGCGGGTGCGGAACGCTATCAGGCCTCGATGGGTATCTACCTTTTCAACCGCGACGTCCTGGCCCGATGCCTCGCCAACAACTTCGAGGATTTCGGCAAGCATGTCATTCCCGCGGCGATCAAGGACTGCCGCGTGCAGGCGCACATTTTCCAGGGCTACTGGGAGGACATCGGGACGATCCGCGCGTTTTTCGAGGCCAATCTTGCACTGGCCGAAATCGAACCGCCCTTCAGCTTTTACCGGCCCGGCGCCACGGTTTATTCGAGGCCGCGCTTCCTGCCGGCGAGCAAGATCAACAGCGCAACCATCAACCGCGCCGTGGTTTCCGACGGCTGCATCATCACGGGCTCGTCCCTCGACGGCTGCGTGGTCGGGATCCGGAGCATCATCGAATCGGACTGCGTCCTGCAGAATGTCGTGATGATGGGCGCGGATTTCTACGAGGCCGAATCAGTCGCGCCCGCGGGTGCCCCGCCCATCGGCATCGGGCGCAATTCGACCATCCGCGACACAATCGTGGACAAAAACGCGCGCATCGGGGAACGCGTGGTGATCAGCCCCGAGGGCAAACCTTCCGAGATGGACGGCGACAATTTCTACATCCGCGACGGCATCGTCATCATCCCCAAGAATGCGGTAGTCCCGGACGGCTCCTGGATCTGAAAGCACGTTTATGACACAATCAAACGCATCCCGCCCCGCAGGGGAGCAAAACCTCGCGCAAGTCCTGCTTATCTCCTGCGTAGCGGCCATCGGCGGCTTCCTCTTCGGTTTCGACAGCGGCGTCATCAATGGCACGGTCGACGCGCTGCAAGCCGCCTTCCAATCCTCGAGCGTCGGTTCGGGATTCAACGTCGCCTCGATGTTGCTCGGATGCGCGGCCGGAGCACTCGTGGCGGGCCCGGTCGCGGACAAGCTCGGCCGCCGGATCGTGATGCTGATCACCGCAATCTTGTTCGGCGTGAGCGCTTGGGGATCGGGGATCTCGCAAAGCTCCGCGGAATTCGTCGTTTACCGTCTGTTGGGAGGGTTTGCGGTCGGCGCCGCGAGCATTCTTTGCCCCGCTTACATCAGCGAGGTGGCGCCCGCGGCCCTGCGTGGGCGTCTGGCGTCGCTCCAGCAACTGGCCATAGTCCTCGGGCTGTTCGTGTCGTTTCTGAGCAATTACCTGATCGCGCATGCAGCCGGCGGAGCGGCGGGCGAATTTTGGTTCGGCTTCGAGGCATGGCAGTGGATGTTCTGGGCCGAGGCGGTGCCTTCGTTGATTTTTCTCGGATCCCTGATGTTCATCCCCGAATCCCCGCGTTATTTGGTCGCCGCAGGCAAACTCACGGCCGCGCGTGAAGTCCTTGTGCGGCTCGGCACAACAGCGGACCCCGACTTGATGGTGGAGGAAATCAAAAAAACGCTCAGAGCCGGGCACAAACCCCGTGTCTCCGACGTTTATGACAAAGCTGCCCGCCGCATCCACCCCATCGTCTGGGTCGGAATGGGTCTGGCGGCCTTCCAGCAACTGGTGGGCATCAATGTTGTGTTTTACTACGGCGCCGTGCTCTGGCAGGCCGCGGGATTTTCCGAGGCCCGCGCACTCATGATCAATGTGATCAGCGGGGCGGTGAACATCGGCTCGACGTTGGTGGCCATTGCTCTCGTTGACCGTCTCGGCCGCAAGCCCCTCCTTGTTTTCGGCTCGGCGGGCATGGCGGTCATGCTCGGAATCCTCGCATGGATTTTCGCCTCGGCAGGCTTGGATGCGGCGGGACGATTGCAGTTGCCGGCGCGCGAGGGCACGGTCGCCCTGATCGCTGCCAATGCCTACATTTTCTGCTTCGGGGTTTCCTGGGGCCCGGTGATGTGGGTGATGCTGGGTGAAATGTTCTCCAACCAATTCCGTGGCGCGGCGCTCTCGCTCAGCGGGTTTGTGCAATGGATGTCCAATTTCGCCATCACGATCACCTTCCCTATGCTGCTCGCTGGCTTCGGACTCGGTGGCGCCTACGGCCTCTACACGTTCTTCGCGCTGCTGTCCGGCGTCTTCGTGGTTTTCCTGATCCGCGAAACCAAGGGAAAATCCCTCGAGGAAATGTAAGACCCGGGTCATTTGAACCTATCCCAAAACCGCGCGGACGAAAATTGTCCGCAACGCCACCGTGCCAGATTTTGGGATGGGTTCTACTCTTCGATGACCACCGGCGTGCCCACCTTGACCCGCTGGTAAATGAGAGGAGCGATGTCCGCGGGCAGACGCACGGAGACGTCGGATGCGGGATAACCAGGCAGACGCCCCGCGTGCAGTGCCAGGCCATCCGCGTTGAGCTTCATATAGTATTGCAAAGCCACGGGCCGGAAAGCGGTGCCGCTGGGCGCGGGATCGGTGCGCGTGCTCACGCCGTTGCGCACAACGCGGCCCTTGGCATCGATAAAATCCCCGTGCTGCCCGGAAAGATGCGTCGTCGCCTTCTCGGTGATCTCGTAGTTGCCCGCCGGTGTGCGGGCGCGGCGCTGTCCGCTCGACACGGGCGCTTCGATGGCCACCTCCCCGCAAACGAGCAGGCAAGCGCGCTGCCGTCCGAGCGACACAGTGATCTTCGTGTTTTCCGGGGTCGCAAGGTCGAGCACACGCGGCACCACTTTGGGAGGCACTGGGACCGCGCCTAACACCGCGCTTTCGTCGGGTGCGGACGGCGTATCCGGCACCTGGCCCGATGCGCACGCAAGAGCCAGAAAACACAGAATGCCGACGGCGCGAAAGGCCATGACTTTGAAACTAGAGTTGCGCTCGCCATTTTCAAACCCTTTTGATTTGCTACGTCAGAGGATGAGCGTCACGAGGAAATTCTTCCGCTCCGCGGCTGTGGCGGCGCTGGTTGCCTGTGCGGCAACGCACCGTGCCGACGCGGAATTGGCCCCGCCACCCCAGGGCAGAGACGTCACGGTTGAGGTCATGCGGGGCGGTCGGGTCACGATTCCCCTGGAAGCATTTTCGCGCACCATGTCACCCGTCACCTTCGGCATCGACCCCGAACGGCGGCCGCGTCACGGGCGGCTGGGAGAAATCCGCACGCTCAAGGGCAAGCTCAACAAAGCGACTGTGGTTTACACGCACGGCGATGACGAACAATCGATGTCGGATGAGTTTTACTTCACTTCCCGCAAGAACAGCGGCGGCGGGGCGAGCCGGGCCAAAGTGACTATTTTCGTCGTCGATCCGCCTCCGGTTCTCGCCGCCCGCGCAGTTCTCGACTTCGGCGAAATTGTCATGGGAGAAAGCCCGATCCTGACATTGCCCCTTGCGAACGTCGGCGGAGGAAGGCTCGGCATCGAGCTGCGGATTCCCGAACCGTTCCGGCTCGAAACGGCGGCGGCGTTCCAACTCGGGCGAGGAAAGCAGGCCGATGCCGCCATCTCATTCGCTCCGACCAAGCCCGGCGACTATCTCTCGCAGTTCCAGCCGGCACCGTCCGATCCGGGCATCAAAGTGACACTGCGCGGCAGGGCTATTGCGCCGATCGAGGTCAGTGCGGTGGACAATGTCCTGAAGCCCTCAGCGGACGGAAGCCGCTCGGCCGAAGTGAATCTCCTCAACCGCTCGGCGTATCCCGTGGAGGCGGAAATCGCACTGCCGGCTGACATTCCAGTCCGCTCTTTCATCAGCACCTCAGCCATTGAGAGAATAGAAATCGAGCCCGGACAAACCGCAACCGCGACGCTGAGGATCAGCCCGGAACAAAAGGGGCCTCTCGAAAACTTTTCCGTGGAGTTCCGGACCCTCTCGACCGCCGGCGAATACAGCACCTCGCTCGAATTTTCGGCTCCAGCCGTTCCGCCGCGGTTGGAAATCGCGGAAACGCCGGACTTCGGGGTCTTGAAGGAAGGAAGGACCGCAAAGTCGCGCCTTGTGGTGAAAAATTCCGGCGGCGCGGCCGCGGACTTTCGGGTCAAGGCGCAACCCCCGCTGCGCATCGCCGACAAGCAGGAGACCTTCACCGTGCCTCCCGGCGGATCTGTGCCCGTGGAACTGACTGCACGGCTCACGACAACAAACGAAGTGCTGCCGCCGAACATCGTCGTCGCGTTGAACGGAAGCCTCACGAATGTGCCGGTGCGCTTCTCCGTGCCCCCATTTGAATCGCCAACACCAACACCCGCGCCGCCCACTGCACACCCGTGGATACTGAACTCAGAGGAAGGCGTGCAGCTTGCCTTGGAAGGGCAGCAACTGATGCTGCGTTGGGTCGTCGAGAAGCCGGGTTGGAAAGACCCCGCCGCAGAGATTTACCGTGGAAACGCTTGGCAACGCTACGAGGCGGCCCCTCCACCGGATCCCGGGTTTTGGTCCAAGCTTGTCGAATGGTTCCGGAGCATCCCGGGAAAAATCCGTCGTGTGTTGGCACCGCTCGGCGACGATCGCACCGACATCGAGAAACTCGGCGGCGCATCGTCGGACCGAGCAACGCCCGGGCCCAAGACGCAAATAGCCATCGCGCCGCAGGATGCGAGCGACCGGGCCTTGTGGCGCCTCACCGCGGTGAGCGAAAGCAGCGGCACACGCGAACAAGCGAGCGAATATTTCCATCTGGATCCGGCTGCGAAGAAGTTGATCCCGGCCGAAGCACCGCCGCAACCGAGCCTCACGAACGCGGTCAGGTTGCCGGAGCTTCAGTTGCGCGGCGCACGCGCGAAATCCGAGCGTCGCAAAGCTCACCTCGCATTGGTTGTTCCCTATGACACAGCGACGAACCCGGAACCGCAAATCTCCGACTACGAACTCGAGCAGGTGGCCCTGCGATATTCGCCCTCGGGAATGCAAAGCGAGACGGTCAAGACGGATGCGACCGCAAAGACCGTGGAACTGGTCCGGGCAGCGGACACGAACCTGGTTGAAGTCCGGGCCGTGATCGATGGGCTCGCCCCCGGAACGCGCACGTTCTGGCGACTGAAGCGAACTCGCGCGTCAGAGGAACCTCAGCTCACAGGGGAGATTTCCGTCGTGACCGCCCCGCCGTTATCTTTCCCGTGGCGCTGGTTGTTCATAGGGGGCGCCTCACTTGCCCTTGCCGTGATCTTTTATCTGCGGCACATGCGCAACCGCGCATATTGACGACGGTGCTTTGCGCTGGAAAACGGGCAGCCAAGCGGCATTCTTTGGACATGAAAAAATGGATTCTTCCGGCTCTTGTCGCCGGAGGTCTTCTGTGCTCATGCAGCACACTACCCCCGCCGACCACCGTGGGCTCGGTTGACCTCGCCCGCTACTGCGGCACATGGCACGAGATCGAGGCGTTCCCCAATGTCTTCCAGCGCGGTTGCCAAGGTTCCACGGCAACCTACACGGCTTTGCCGGACGGGAAAATTCGCGTCGTCAATTCTTGCGTCCGCAACGGAAAAACGGTTTCCGTCACAGGAACGGCGACTCCCGTGCCGGGCAGCAACAACAGCCGGCTGAAAGTGCGTTTCTTCGGTCCGTTCGCCGGTGACTATTGGATTCTCGATCTGGACAAAAACTACCGATGGGTCGCGGTCGGACACCCGAACCGCCAATACCTCTGGATTCTTGCCCGCACTCCGAATCTCGACTCCGCAACGCTCGCACGCATACGCACGCGGCTTGCTGCGCAGGGCTATGACATAAGCCGGCTCGTGGCGTCCGCCGAAGCCCCCGATCGCGAAGCACTTTGAACCCCAACGAAAACATTTCCCGGGAAGGCCCGGCGGTTCCGATCCAGCCGCCGCGTCCACAAGAGTCGTTGCTGCGCCGGGGAGACCAAAGTGCGTCCAAGCGCAAAGCAGGCGAACCGGAAATCTACCTTTCCTGGGGTGGCACGGTTTACGGTCCTGCGGCGCCGGATGATGTCCGCGCAGGGGTGCGCGCGTCGTATTACGACGAAAGCACGACGTTTTGGCACGAAGGAATGGACGAGTGGCGTCCGCTGGGGGAATTCCCCGAAAATTTCGCCGCGAAAACTTCGTCGCGGCCCGGACCCAGACCCGGGCCCGGCCCCAAAGCCGAATCCTCTGCGCACCGCGAAAAAAAACGCGGGCGCTCAAAACCGGCAAAACCTCCGAAGCCGCGTGCGGCGGTGAACTACGGACTCTGGATCGTGCTTCTTTTCTGCCTGCTCGCGATAGGCGCGACGGTCGGGATCATCCTTTTGCTGATGCTTGTTTGAGGCCGCCTTTGCCGACGGCGGCTGCGACTTTGAGCCGCAGCGCGTTGAGGCGGATGAACCCCGTGGCGTCCGACTGATTGTATGCCTGCGTCGGATCGGCCTCCATCGTGGCCATGTGGGGATTGTAGAGGCTAAGCCCGCTGCGGCGTCCCGCGGCGATCACGTTGCCTTTGTAAAGCTTCACCCGCACCTCGCCGGTGACGTTCTTTTGCGTTTCTTCCACCAGCGCCTGCAAAGCCATTCGTTCGGGAGCGAACCAGAACCCGTTGTAAACCAAGGTGCTGTATTGCGGAATGAGCGAGTCGCGCAGGTGCATCGCCTCGCGGTCCATGGTCAGCGACTCCATCTGACGGTGCGCAAAGTGCAGGATCGCGCCGCCGGGTGTCTCGTAAACACCGCGGCTCTTCATGCCGACAAACCGGTTCTCCACCATGTCCACCCGCCCGATGCCGTGCTTGCCGCCGAGCTTGTTGAGGACCTTCATGACCACAAGCGGACTCAAACGGTTGCCGTCCGGCTGGTGGCCGAGTTCCTTCAGTGCGCCCGCGACACCGTCGCCCTCCAGCCCGATGCAATCTCCTTTCTCGAATCGCAGGACCACGTGCTCTGCTTTGTCGGGAGCATCCTCGGGCGACACGCTCAAGCGGAACATATCTTTGTTTTCCGCGCCACCGGCGTCGAACCACGGGTCTTCGAGGATGCCGCTCTCGAAACTGATGTGCAGCAGATTGCGATCCATCGAATAGGGCTTTTTCGCCGTCACCGGGACAGGAATCCCGTGGGCTTCCGCGTAGGCGATCATTTCGGCACGGCCGGGAAATTTCTCGCGGAACCGCTCCTGGCGCCACGGTGCGATGACCTCCAAGTCCGGAGCAAGCGCCGCAGCAGCCAGCTCGAAACGCACTTGGTCGTTGCCTTTGCCCGTGGCGCCGTGGGCAACCGCCTGCGCCCCCTCCTCCCGCGCGATCTCAACCATGCGCTTGGCGATGAGCGGGCGAGCAATGCTCGTCCCGAGAAAATATTGCCCCTCGTAAAGCGCGCCGGCGCGGAACATGGGGTAGATAAAATCGCGGGCGAACTCGTCCTGCAGGTCATCGACAAAGCATCGCGTGGCACCCGTGCGCAGGGCCTTGGCTTCCAAGCCATCCAGTTCTTCCTCCTGCCCGATGTTCGCGCAGAACGCAATCACCTCCGCCGAATAAGTTTCCTTCAGCCACTGCAGCAGCACCGACGTGTCGAGACCGCCCGAATACGCACATACGATTTTCATCACGGACTCTCTTACCGGCTGGCGGCCCCGCTGGCAATGCGCCGGAGAGCTTGCCCGGACTCCGGCGGGACTTAAACTCGCCCCGGTGAAAGTTTCCAAACGTGGAGAATACGCGCTGCGGGCGCTCATCGATCTCGGCATGGCCGCCGAGCTGGGCCGCCCTTTGCTCCGCGCTCAGGAGATAGTAGCGCGCGAAAACCTGCCGAAAGGCTTTCTCGACCAGATTCTCATGCAGCTACGCAAGGCGGGGTTCATCGGCACCAAACGCGGAAAGCACGGCGGCTACTTCCTCGCCAAACCGATGGATAGCATCTCCTTCGGCCAAGTGATCCGGCTCATCGACGGCCCCCTCGCCCCCATCCGCTGCGTCAGTCAAAGCAAATACGAAAAATGTTCCTGCCCGGACGAAAACACATGCGGATTGCGCATGGTCATGCTCGACGTGCGGAACGCCATCGCCGGAATTCTCGACCGTCACACACTCGCCGATGCGGTGCGGTGCTCGCTGGACAAAATGCGAACCTGCGGAACGAAGTTGCCCTACGCCGAAAATTGAGCACCGTTCCCCGAGCAGAGCGGCGCGAATATTGCACGGGATCAGGCGAAATTTTCCATGGCCCGGCGAGGGCAGAGCAGTTAACTTCACCTGCTCACTATGCATTCCGAACTCTCGGCCGCCATCAACGAAGGAAAACTCTCCCAGCAACAAGCAAGCATTCTCGAACAACTCGCCCCCGGGGCCTTCGCCCTGCATAAAAGCTGGGGCTGCGCCCGCGTGGCCGGCGCGGATTTTCTCATCGGCCAACTGGAGCTGGAATTTTCGGGCGGACGCAAGCAGTCGATGCAAATGGCTTTTGCCGCGGCGGCCCTCACGCCGATCGCGGATGCCCACGTGGAAGCACGCCGTCTGGCGGACATCGAAGCAGTGCGGAAAGAAGCCCTCGAGTCTCCGGTCGATTTCGTCCACCGCGTTGTCTCGGATTTCAATTCGCGCCTTACGCTCGAAGCTTTGGGCGACTATCTCGGCGCATTGCTTCCCGACAGCGCTTTTCCCAAAGGCGGCAAAGACGCTTTCAAACGCTGGTGGACCTCCCTCCGCGGAAAGCTCAAAAACGACGGCCGCTTCGTCCTCCCTTCGAAAAAGAACGAATTCGTGACCATCCGTGAGCGGCCGGCTTCCCCCCACCTCGACATCGTCGATGCGTTCGAGAAAGCGCGCCATCCGAAAGACCAAGGCGCGGCCGCCGAAACCCTGCTCAAAGGATTGGAAAAATTCGAAGGCTCGCCGGACGAGTTGAGCCGCGTGCTGGGCCTGCTCGAGAAGGCTGCAGCCGACAGCCAGAAGAGGCTTCCGGCCCATTCGATCCACCTGCTCTGCGTCCGTGACGAGATCGTCGAGCGGCGCAAAATTCCGCTGCCCGAAGGCGCGCTCACGCTCACAAGTTTTCTTGCCCATCCGCCGGCGCATCTCGCCGCACTCCTTGCGCCCCTGCCGGCTGCACGCATCCGGCATGCGCTCGAAGCGGGCGCCGCGCAAAGCGACGCCGCGGCCGATCGCCTGTTGATCGACGTGCTGCAGGAAGGCGACGGCAAGGTCGTCGCCGAGGCCACGCGTCTGCTCTTGGACAAAGGCCACCTGGAACCTCTGCGCGAATACCTCGGCCGCTCGATCCGTGAGCGCACCGCCAATCCCGAGGTGCTGGCATGGCTCCTTTCCAAGCGAGCAGACGGCCTCGCCTCGCTGATCAGCCCCGAAACTCTCGACGCCGCGATCACCGTGGTGGAGCGCGAAAACATCAAGGACAGCAAACGCGCTCTCAAGCTCCACAAAGTCCTGTCCGACGACAAAACGCTCATCGCCGCCGCGATCGAGGGTTCCGACGGCGAGGCTGCACGCGAACTCATGCGCAAGATCATGCGCACGCCCGTCTTCGAGGAAATGGACAAGAGGGCCCTGCTCGCCCGCGCGATCAAGGCGCGGCCCGAATTGCAGGAACTGCTCGAAGCCGGGGAGGAAAAACCCTCTGCCGCCGCTCCGGCCAAAATACTCACCGTCTCGTGGGCCAGCCTCGAGCGGCGCAAAAAAGATTACGACGAACTCGTCAACGTGCGCATCCCGGCCAACAGCCGCGACATCCAGGTGGCGCGCGAGCAGGGCGACCTGCGCGAAAATGCGGGATTCAAATTTGCCAAGGAGCAACAGGGCGTGCTCATGCGCCAGAAGGCGGAACTCGAGCAGCAGCTGGCCAACTGCCGCGGCACCAACTTTGAAAACCCGGATACCTCGCGCGTCGGGCTCGGCACGACCGTGCGCCTGCGCGACAACACCACGGGAACGGAAGAGCAACTGCACATCCTCGGCGCCTGGGACGGCAATTCGGACAAACACATCGTGTCATACCTCGCCGCCGCAGCCACCGCTCTCATCGGCAAGACGCCCGGCGAGAGCGTGCGTGTCCCGGGCGAACACGGCGACCGCGAGGTCACCATCGTTTCCGTCGAGGCATTCAAAAATCTTGAAATTCTCTGACCGGCGACCCCATTCTGCCGTCCAGGCGCCCGAGCGGCCCGACTTTTCCCATGTCCAACACCTCGATCAAAACCGTCCGTGGCCGTGAAGTCATCGACTCGCGCGGCAACCCCACTGTCGAAGTAGAAGTTTCTCTCCTGGGCGGCGCCACCGGGCGCGCCATCGTGCCGAGCGGCGCCAGCACCGGCGAGCACGAGGCATGGGAACTCCGCGACGGAGATGCCGCACGCTACCTCGGCAAAGGCGTCACCAAAGCCGTGGCCAACGTGAACAAGGCCATCGCCGACGCGGTCACCGGCATGGACGCACTCGACCAAGTCGGCGTGGATCGCGCCATGCGCAAACTCGACGGGACCGCCAACAAGAAAAAGCTCGGCGCCAATGCGATCCTCGGCGCCTCCATGGCCACGGCGCACGCCGCGGCGGCGCAGCTTGGGCAGCCTCTCTTCAAATACCTCGGCGGCCCCAATGCCAAGGTGCTGCCGGTTCCGATGATGAATATCGTCAACGGCGGCGCGCACTCGGATGCCCCGATCGACTTCCAAGAGTTCATGATCATGCCGCGCGGACTCCCGACGTTCCGCGAAGCCCTCCGCTGCGGTGCGGAAATTTTCCACGCGCTCAAATCGGTCCTCAAAGGCCGCGGGCTCTCCACCAGCGTTGGAGACGAAGGCGGATTCGCCCCGAACTTCGCCTCGGCCGAGGATGCACTCGACACCATCGCCGCTGCAGTCAAAAAAGCCGGCTACAAATTCGGCAAAGAAGTTTTCATCGCGCTTGATTGCGCTTCCAGCGAGTTCTACGACAAGACCAAGAAAGCCTACGTTTTCAAAAAATCGGACGGCAAAGTCCGCTCGGCCGACGAAATGGTCGCCTACTACAAAAAGCTCTGCGCCAAATACCCGATCATCTCGATCGAGGACGGTTGCGCCGAGAACGACTGGGCGGGATGGAAGAAACTCACGGACGCACTCGGGGACAAGGTGCAGCTCGTCGGCGACGACCTCTTTGTCACCAATGTCGATTTCCTGCGCAAGGGCATCGAACAGGGCGTCGGCAACTCGATATTGGTCAAAGTCAACCAGATCGGCTCGCTCACCGAGACACTCGACGCCATCGAGCTGGCCCGCGAGAACAGCTACACCGCGGTGATCAGCCACCGCTCGGGCGAAACTGAGGACGTCACCATCGCCGACATCGCCGTGGCGACCAACGCCGGCCAGATCAAGACCGGATCCCTTTCCCGCACCGACCGCATCGCCAAATACAACCAGCTGCTGCGCATCGAGGAAATGCTTGGCAAAGACGCGGTTTACGGCGGAAAAATGCACGCATGAATTTCTTCGACGAAGAGGACAATCTGCCGGTGCGCCGGCGGCGGCACCAGGAACCCGATTTCTGGCACCGCCTCAACCGGGTCCTCGGCGTTCTTCTCGTCTTCGGCATTCTTGCCGGCGTCGGCATCGTGTTCTACCCCGTCTGGGACAAACAGCAGGACATGCGCGCCAACCTCGCCTCCCTCCAGCGCGAGCAGGATGAGAAGTCGGCGCTGCTTGCCAAGGCCCACCGCGAGATAGAACTTCTTCGCACCGACGCGGAATACGTCGAAACCATCGCCCGCGACCGCCTCAACCTCATGAAACCGGGCGAAACCATCTTCCGCGTGGAACTCCCGCGCACCCTCGGCACCAGTGTCCAACCCTGACTTCGAAAGCCTCGATACCTCCGGGCTCGCGTCCCGCCTGACGCAGCTGCGGAGGTTTCTTTGACTACGACAAGCTGACCACCGAGCTTGCGGCTGTGGAAGGCCGCATGGCCGAGCCCGGATTCTGGGACAACAAGGACAAGGCGCAGTCCGACGTCGAAAAGGTTTCCCGCCTGCGCGGCAAGATCGAACCGTTCCGCGGACTCGAAACACGCATCGCCGACATCGCCGTGCTCCACGAGATGGCAGAAGCCGAGCCCGCAGGCGACGCGCGCACGCAGGCCGAGCAGGAAGTCGTCAAAGAATTCCATGACCTCGAACAGGCGCTCGACGGATTCGAAATCCGATGTCTCCTCGGCGGAGAATTCGACCGCAACGCCGCTTACCTGACGATCCACTCCGGCGCCGGCGGCACCGAGGCCTGCGACTGGGCCGACATGCTCATGCGCATGTATCAGCGCTGGATCGAACAGCACGGCATGAGATCCGAAATCCTCGACATCCAACCCGGCGAGGAAACCGGCGTGAAATGGGCCACGCTCAAGGTTGCGGGCGAATACGCCTACGGTTACCTGCAGACAGAGCGCGGCGTCCACCGGCTTGTGCGGATCTCTCCGTTCGACAGCAACAAGCGCCGCCACACGTCTTTCGCCAGTGTCGATGTCACACCGGAGATTCCCGAAGATGCGCCCATCGAGGTCGAGGACCGCGACCTCAAGATCGACACCTACCGCAGCGGCGGCAAGGGCGGACAGAACGTCAACAAAGTCGAGACCGCCGTGCGCATCACGCACATCCCTTCGGGCATCGTCGTCGCCTGTCAGGCCGAGCGCAGCCAGGGACGGAACCGCGAAATGGCCATGCGCATGCTCAAGGCCAAGCTTTACCAGATCGATCAGGACAAAAAACGCGCCGAGGTCGAACGCCAATATGGGGAGAAAGGCGACATTGCCTGGGGCAACCAGATCCGCAGCTACGTCTTCCAGCCCTACCAGATGGTCAAAGACCTCCGCACCGGTGTACAAACCAGCGACGTCCAAGGCGTGATGGACGGCGACCTCGACGCCTTCATCCACGGCAAACTCCGCGGCCTCACCTACAAAAAAGGCGCCGCCGCCGAAGACGAGGATCTTTGATCCATTCCGATCAAATCGTTGGCGCCGCGGGCTCCACAATCCAGCGCGGGCTCCACGTTTCTCCGGCCCGGGAGCCTGTTATGTGCTCTACTGGCAGTGCATAGCCCGATTTCTGAAAGCCCCATGCCATTACGTCAACAGACCCGGAATATCCCGCCGGTTTGTTGATTTATTCCTGCTCAAGAATCTCAACCCGGAATGCTTTTCAGCATCTCGACGTTGGTCGGGTATTTGCGGATGAAGTGGAGCAGGCGCTCGATGGCCTCGATCGGTTTGTGTCCGGCCAGGCCTCGGCGGATGACGTTGATTTTGTGCAACTGCTCCTCGGGCAGGAGAAGCTCCTCGCGGCGGGTTCCGGAGAGGAAGATGTCCACTGCCGGGTAGATGCGCTGGTCGCTGACCTTGCGGTCGAGGACGAGCTCCATGTTTCCGGTGCCTTTGAACTCTTGGAAGATGAGTTCGTCCATGCGGCTGCCGGTCTCGATGAGCGCGGTGGCCATGATGGTGAGCGATCCGGCTTCCTCGGTATTGCGGGCCGCGGCAAAAAGTTTGCGCGGGATTTCCAGCGCGCGCGAATCGACGCCGCCGCTCATGGTCCGTCCGCCGCCGCCCGTCGCGTTGTTGAAGGCGCGGCCGATGCGGGTGAGCGAATCCATCAGGACGAAGACGTCCTTGCCCATCTCGACGAGGCGCTTGGCCCGCTCGATGGCCAGGATGGCGATGCGCGTGTGGCTCTTGATGTCGCTGTCGTTCGAGCTGGCCATCAACTCGGCCTGCGGGACAGTGCGGCGGATTTCGGTGACTTCTTCCGGACGTTCATCGACCAGCAGGATGATAAGCTTCATCTCGGGATGGTTCTTCACCACGGCCTCGGCGATGTGCTGCAAGAGCGTCGTCTTGCCGGTGCGCGGGGGTGCGACGATGAGTCCGCGTTGGCCTTTTCCGATCGGCGTCATGATGTCCATGACGCGCGTGGTGTAGCGCTCGGGCACGGTTTCGAGGTTGATGCGAGAATTCGGGTTGATCGTGGTCAACTCCTCGAAATACGGGATGTTGGCGTATTTGGCAGGATCCTCTCCTTCGATCTCGGTGCAGCGGAAGAGCTGCGGACCGCGGCTGCCCTTGCGGATTTCGCCCTTGATCCAGATGCCGTCGCGGAGGTTGTGGGCACGCACGACTTCGGGCGTGACGAAGATATCGTTGTTCGACTGCGTGAAGTTCCTCTTGGGATTGCGCAAAAAACCGAATCCCTTGCCGCTGACTTCGACGATGCCCTCGGCAAAGACGGGTTCACCGGACGGCTCTTCCTCGATCGGTTCCCCGGCATCGGAAGGTCCGTCGCCACCGCCGCGCGGTGCGCGGTCATCACGATCGCCGCGATCATCGCGGAAGCGCCGGTTGCGGCGCTGGCGGAAATTGCGGTGGCGGCGCGGCCGTCCTCCCTCTCGCTGCCCGTCGCCCTCTCCGGACGGCAGGGCGTCGGGAGCGCGATGCGGAGGCAAAGCGGCTTCGCGACCGTGCTCGGGAAGGGCCGCTTCGCGTTCGTGGACCGGCAGGGCCGGGGTGTTCATGTCTTTGTTTTCGTCCATGGATGTCAGGGTGAGATTCAGTTGGAGCCGGAGATGCGCTCGAGCACCTCGGCGGGAAGTTCAAAATTGGAATAGACGTTGAGCACGTCGTCGTTGTCGTCGAGCGCGTCATGCAGTCGCATGACCTGTGCGGCGGTTTGTTCGTCGGCCACGGTCATTGCGGTGTGCGCGACGAAGACGAGCTTTTGCGATTCAACCGGGACGGACGCCGCGCGCAGTGCATCGGCCACCGCGGCGAGACGGTCGGGGGCGGTCATGACAACGTGCGGGTGCCCGGGCTCGCTGGTCAATTCGTCGGCCTCGGCCTCGATGACCAACTCGAGCAGACGCTCGGCATCGGAAGCGCCCTCCGACACGGTCACCTCGCCCTTGCGCGAGAAAAGATGAGCAACGCTGCCCGCGCCGCCGAGATGCCCTCCGTGCTTGGAAAAGATCAGACGCACGTCGGCTGCGGTGCGGTTGCGGTTGTCGGTCGCCGCCTCGATAAGCAAGGCCACGCCGTCGGCCGCATAGCCCTCATACATCACTTCCTCCAGCGCCGCCTCCCCGGTGTCGCCGCTGCCGCGCTTGATCGCGCGTTCGATGTTGTCATTGGGCATGTTTTGGGTGCGCGCCAGGGCGATCGCCGACCGCAGCCGCACGTTGGCGTCCGGATCCGGACCCCCGAGCTTCGCGGCGACGGCGATCTCTTTCGCCAGCTTGGAGAAAATTTTCCCCCGCTTCGCGTCGATCGCGCCCTTGATGCGCTTGACTTTGGACCACTTGTTGTGACCGGCCATGAAATGCGCCCGGATGTGTTCCCGGGCCCCGGTAATAAAAATACGGTATGAGTTTGTTCTTGGAGGATTGCGCGCCGGACTTTGGCAACCACTTGCCGGATCGCCTCAAAAGGGAGCGCGACGAACGGCGCGGACAATCGGAACAACCAAATAAGACACCGGCCCGCCCCGGGTGTCAACCGACTTCGGCAAAAAATCAACCAGCCGTCTTGGTGGCCGCCCGCTTGCGTGCCGTGGCATCGAGTATTTTCTTCCTCAGCCTCAACGACTTGGGGGTGACCTCGACGAACTCGTCGGGCGCGATGTATTCGAGGGATCGTTCGAGCGAGAGGGTCACGGGCGGCGCCAATTGGATGCCTTTGCCATCGCCTTGGCTGCGCATGTTGGTGAGCTTTTTGGCCTTGCAAGGATTGACCGGCAAATCATCGGGCCGCGCATTTTCGCCCACGATCATTCCCTCGTAGATCTCGACTTGGGGTCCGATGAAAAGGCGGCCTCGTTCCTGGATCGAATCCAACGCGTAGGCCATGCTCGTGCCGGTTTCCATCGAAACAAGCACACCTTTGCCGCGGCTCGGAATCTCGCCCTTGTGCGGACCGTATTCCTTGAAAAGGTGGCTCATTGTTCCGAGGCCTTTGGTCGTGTTGACCAGATCGGTCTCGAATCCGATCAATCCGCGCGTCGGGATCACCGCCTGCACCAGCACGCTGTGCGGGTTGTGCTCCATGTTGACGATTTCGGCCTTGCGCGAGGCCAGCGTCTGCAAAATATCGCCGAGGTTTTCGGGCGGAAGATCCACATAGAGCGTCTCCATCGGCTCGAGCAAGGAACCGTCCGCGGCGCGGTGAAAAATCACCTCGGGTCGCGAAACGAGCAGTTCGAATCCCTCGCGGCGCATCTGCTCGACGAGGATGGCGATCTGCATCTCCCCGCGCGCTTTGACCTCGAACTGCCCCGCCGTCTCGGTCTCGCTGACCTGCAACGAGACATTCGTGCGCATCTCGCGGATAAGGCGGTCTTTGATCTGGCGCGCAGTGAGCAACTTCCCCTCCCTTCCGGCGAGCGGCGAATCATTGACGCAAATGCGCATGCTGATCGTCGGCGGATCGATCTCCACGAAGGGCAGCGCCGCGCGCTCCTCGCTATCGACGAGCGTCTCCCCGATGAACACGTCCTCGAAACCGGCAAGGCCGAT
Organism: Chthoniobacterales bacterium; assembly: GCA_018883245.1. Lineage (NCBI taxonomy): Bacteria > Pseudomonadati > Verrucomicrobiota > Spartobacteria > Chthoniobacterales > Chthoniobacterales bacterium. The sequence continues at coordinate 23,113 of VEQL01000006.1, read as the reverse complement.
GATGTCGCCTTCGGATGCCGAATCGATCTTGATTTTCTCGAGCCCTTCGTGGCCGAAGATCGCGGTGACATTGGCGCGCTCCTTGCGTCCGTCTTGATGGATGCAAACGATGCTCTGCCCGACCTTGACCGAGCCGCTGATGACACGCCCATAGGCGATACGTCCAAGGTAATCGCTGTAGTCGAGGTTGGAGACAAGCATCTGGAAGTAGTCCGCACCGGACTTCTTGGGCGCCGGGATGTGCCAGGCGATCGCCTCGTAGAGCGGCACCATCGTGGAGGAAGGATCGACCAGCTCGCGCTTGGCGAATCCGGCCTTGGCGCTGGCGTAAATGTGCGGGAAATCGAGCTGCTCATCGGTCGCGTTGAGTTCGAGGAAAAGCTCGAACACCATGTCGAGAACTTTGTGAGGCCGGGCGTTGTCACGGTCGATCTTGTTGATAACCACGACAGGCCTGAGGCCGTTCTCCATGGCTTTGCGCAGGACAAATTTGGTCTGCGCCTGCGGACCCTCGTAGGCATCGACGACAAGGAGCACGCCATCGACCATCTTCATGATGCGCTCCACTTCCCCGCCGAAGTCGGCGTGTCCGGGCGTGTCCACGATGTTGATTTTGTATTTGTCCCAGTGGAACGAGGCGTTCTTGGCCCTGATCGTGATCCCCTTCTCCTTCTCCAGATCCATCGAGTCCATCACACGCTCCTCGACCTTCTCGTGCGCTTGGAACGTGCCCGACTGGCGCAGCAGTTGGTCGACGAGCGTTGTTTTGCCGTGGTCGACGTGGGCGATGATGGCGACGTTGCGTATGTTTTCCATGCGGACTCCAAAAAGGAGGGCGGACTATCGTTGGTGCGGCGTCCGCTGTCAACCGTGCGACCTCAACGGATGATCAGCGGCACGATGGAGTCGGGCGCTTGGTGCATGATGTGCATGACACGCCGGAATCCCTCGTCGTTCACCGTGATGCACGAGAGCGAATCCGGCTGGCCGCGGCGTCCCTCGGGATGCAGCAGGATCGCATCGGCCTTGTAGCCTGGACCGGGTTTCCCGGGCGGTTGACCCGGCCCGGTGATCGCGGGGGTCTGGGCCGGCCAGTTCGTCCCGCTTTTTCGCTTCGGCTGGAGCGTGTAGCGTCCGGCCGGCACCCCGCGCGAGCTGCCGATAAAACCGTTCTCGTTCGAGCGAAACGCCCCGAGGTATCCCTGGCGCCCGTAAACATACATCGTGCCGGGCGATCGCCGGTCTTCCGGGTCGTCGCGCTCGAGGACGATCCCGATCCACCCGTCTCTTGCACCCGCGGGCTTCTTTCCCGGATCGGCAGCCACACGGCGGTAAATCTTTTTCGGCGCAGGGAAACGACGCATGGATCGGAAAATTCACTTGCCCCGTGAATCCGGGCCTCATGCGTGGAAAGAGCGTCTCGTTCCGATCATGCTGCTTCCGAACAACCGGGGTTCACGGTGATCGGCCCGCAGCCTCACCACCAACTCTGAGGCACCTCGATCTGGTCGCCGGGGAGAAGTTTGATGTCGAGCGCGGGGTTGGCACGCACAGCTTTCACGTCGATCAACTGAACGGTGCCGCGGCGCAAAAGACGAACCTTGCGCTGGTCGGCGTATTCCGTGAATCCCCCGGACGCGCTGATGGCGCCGAGGACAGTGAGGTCCTGCGTGTATTCCACGCGGCGCGGTTGACGCACGTCACCGCTCACGTTGACGAAGCGACTGACTGTCGGCACGGCTATCGTGATCGTCGGATTGGTGTAGATTTCCCCGCCCCGGTAGGCGCCCTCGATCGCGCGCTGCAGGGCGGCTTGGGTGAGTCCGGCCGCGGAGATTTTCCCCACGTGGGGCAGGTTGATGAACCCCTCTCCGTCCACGGTGTAGGAACCGGTGATGAGCGACGTCTCCTCGGAAGGAACACCCCCGATGCGCAGCTCCATGGTGTCGCCCGGGCGGAAAGTCACTTCCTGCGCCTGGAGGCCCGACGCAAAGCCGAAGACAAATGCCACGAAAACGGCGCGTGCCGCCGGTCTGAAAAGCTCAGTAATCATCTTCGCCAACGGTTTTGGAGGAACTTTGCACACCGCGCCGCGCCGCGCGGCCTTCGGCTTTTGCCGGGGCAGACGAAGCCACCGGGCCGGAGACTTGGTCGGGCGCAGCTTGGTAGTAGTGGTAGTAATTCGTGTAATACTCGTAATATTGATCGTGGCGCACATCGACGTTGTTGAGCACGACACCGAGGATCTGACCGCCCACGTTCTGCACGGCCTGCTTTACCCTTTGCAGCATGGCACGCGGGAAGCGGCGGTGCTGCACGACAATGATCGTGAGATCGAGGGCGCGCACGAGCACGGATGCATCGCTCACGCCCAGGATCGGGGGAGAATCGAAAAAGACGATATCGTATCGGTTTTTGACCTGCGCAATGAGATCGACCATGCGCTGGGAGTTCAGGACACCGACGGCGTCGAAAGGCAGCTTGCCGCTGGGAAGGATGGAGAGATTGGGCACATTGGTCGGCTGCACGACGTCCTCCAAGTCAACGTCGCTCGTGAGAAAATCCGTGAGTCCGCGGTCGCCGTCCACACCGAACAAGCGGTGCTGGGTCGGGCGGCGGAGGTCGGCATCCACGACCAGAGCATTGTAGCCGCCCTGCGCAAAAATGTAGGCAAGGTTGGCGAGAGTGGTGGATTTCCCCTCGCCCGCGCCGCCGCTGACAAAAGTCATGGTGTTCGCATCGGCCGACTGGCGGTTGAACTCCACATTGGTGCGCAAGATGCGGTAAGCCTCGGCGTCCGCCGTCGCATCGGGGTCATCCGGAAGAAAGGTGATGTTTTTCGGAATGACCGCCAGCACCGGGACCTGGAGGAAGTTTTCCACGTCCTCCATCGTCTTGACGCTGGTGTCGAGGTATTCGAGGAAGAAAGCCAGGCCGATGCCCACGATGAGGCCGACAACGACGGCAAGCGCCATGTTGAGCATGACGTTTGGCTTGGACGGGGCGGAGGCCGGTTCGGCCTTTTCCCAGATGCGCGCAGGGCTCATCGGCATGCTGCGCTGCATGGTCTCGGTGGATAGCCTCAGCTCGGCCGCTTCAAGGATCTTTTTGGCCTGGATGTAGTTGTTCTTCGCGCGGGCGTATTCCGCGCTGCGAGATTTGGTGTCACGCTGGTTGGCGCGCACTTTCTCGAGTTCCTCCTCCATGGTGCCAAGGGAGCGCTGGGTGATTTCGAGGTTGGCCTTGAGCGTCCGGCGGATGCTGCCCACCTGATCGGTGAGCTGCTTCTCGTAGGTGTCCTTCTTCGCGGCCAAAGCACGGATTGTCGGATGGCGGGCGCCTAGGCCGGACTGCATCGCACGGGCCAACTCAGAGGCTGTTTCCTGGTATTGGGGAAGGATCTGGCTGATGGTCTGGTCTTCGATCTGCAAAGTCGGCAGGGCGCGCATGAGGTCGTCGCCCGAAAGCTTTTCGATCTCGTCGTATTTGGTGCGAAGGGTCGAAGCCTGAACGCGCGCTTCGGCCACGAGTGCCTCCTGGTCGAGAAGGACTTTTTCCTGCGCCTGCATGGGATCTTCCATGCTGTCGGGATTCAGGTCGGTGATGCCGAGTTCCGTGCGGATGCGACTCATCTCGTCGTTCGCCTCCTGGACTTTTTTCCGCTGCTTGGTCACCTCATCCTCGAGCGTGGCCAACGAACGGTTGAGCATTTTCTGCTGCTCGTCGATGCGCTTGCGCTGGTATTCCTGCGCGATGGTGTTGGCGAGGTCGGAGGCTTCCTGAGGATTGGTGCTCTCGACGCTGATCTGGAGCAGATTCGTATTACGCACCTCGCGCACGTCGATCATGCTGCGCAGCTTGAAGTAGGCCTGCTCTTTGGACCGGATATCGTATTCCTCGCCCCATTTTTGCAGTAGGTTGAGCGAGTCGATGACCGGATAAAGCATCTCCTTGCGCTGGATGATCTGGAACTGGGTCGTGGCGAAGCGCGGATCCATGCCCATGCCGCCCTCGTAGCCCTCGCGGAAGATCCGGATCTTCTGCTCGTTTTGCTCGACCTCGATGATGACGTTCGACTGGAACTGGCGCGGCAGGAAATACGTGGTCACGCCGGCCGTGACCACCACAAGCAGAAAGGCCAGGACAATGATGGGAAGGCGGAGGCGGATGACACGCCAATAGTCCAAGAAATGCAGTTTGGCCTCTTGGACGGCTGATGGCTCTCGATCTGTCATGGGACGGATATTTCAATCTATCAGCCACCGATGTCTCTGCAAGGGAAAGCGCGGTCGCGCTTCAAGACGCTTCAGGGAACGTAGATCGCCACCCCTTCGACCACGGAAGATGCACCGAGATTGCGCACGAAGACACCGTTGGCACCGACCTCGGCCGCTTTGGCTCGCAGTTCCCCGGAAATCGGGGCGATGCGCGAGGGTCCGACCCATGCCCAAGGCCAGAAGCTCCGGTCGGTAATGATGCCGATTTCTTCATAGCGGGCGGGAAGGCTGTGATAGAGCAACACATCATCCGGGTGAATCGGAGCCCGCGCCACGCCGGTAATGAACGTGTCTCCGGTTGCGCACCCGCCCAAAACCGGCAGAGCGAGAATCGCGATTATCCGCAAAAGCCCTCGGGTCATGAGTCCAGTGTGGGGCCATCGACGCTTCTTCGTCAACCCGCGGGGACTCCGGTCACCCGCCTTGGACTCCGGTCACCGCGGAACACCGCGCACCGCACGCGACCGGCGGTCCGGTTGCACCGCACCCTCACTTCCTTCTTTTCCCGCGCACAAGATGACGTCATCGTGTCCCATCACATTCACGGCATCCTTGACCAATTCATGAGCGCGAACGGCAGCAACGAGACCACGATGATCAACGTCCAGATCGACGGCGAATGGCGACAATTTCCGAAGGGCACGCGGCTCATCGAGGCATGCATGCAGAGCGGCCACTTCGTCCCGCATTACTGCTACCACCCGGCGCTCACTTCCCCGGGAAACTGCCGCATGTGCCTGCTGGAGATCGGTTCTCCCAAAACCGATGCCAACCGCCAGCCGGTTCTCGGACCCGACGGACGCCCCGAAATCGCATGGAATCCGCGCCCGCAGATTTCCTGCGCATTGGAAATTTCCGAAGGCATGGCGGTGAAGACCGACTCCCCGCTGGTCGAAGATTGCCGCAAGGGCGTGATGGAGTTCCTGCTCATCAACCATCCGCTCGACTGCCCGATCTGCGACAAAGCCGGCGAATGCCGCCTCCAGGAATTCGCCGTCGAATTCGGCCAAGGCGGTTCGAATTTCCTCGAAGAAAAAGTCAAAAAACCCAAACAGCAGGACATCGGCAGGCACATTGTCCTGGACGACGAGCGCTGCATCCTCTGCTCGCGCTGCATCCGTTTCATGCAGGAAGTTGCGCACGACGACGTGCTCGGCTTCGTCGATCGCGGCAGCCACACCAAGCTCACCGTTCACGAAGGGCAGCGCCTCGACAGCAATTACTCGCTCAACACGGTGGACATCTGCCCCGTCGGCGCCCTCACCAGCAAAGATTTCCGCTTCAAAATGCGCGTCTGGTTCCTGCGCGAAACGAAAAGCATCTGCACGTCCTGCGGCACCGGTTGCAACACCGTCATCGGCGCGCGCGAAAACCAAATCGTCCGCCAGACCCCGCGGCAAAACGACGCGGTCAACTCCTACTGGATGTGCGACCACGGGCGCCTCAACTACGGCTATCTCTACCGCGAAGACCGCCTCGTCCAACCGCAACTCCGCGAAAACGGCCGATTGCAGAAATCCACCTGGCCGCGCGTCATCCAGCAAGTCGCGGAAAAATTGTCCGCCATCCCGCGGGGCGAGATCGCGATGCTCGCCTCCGCACGCATGACCAACGAGGAGCTGTGGCTTGCCGGCAAGATCGCTCGACACCTCGGCATCACCCTGCACGAAATCGTGCCCCGCCCGCAGGAAGCGGACGGGATCCTCGTGTGCAACGACGGCAACCCGAACACTCGCGGGGCCGAATTGCTAGGAATCACCCGCAATCCGCCCGGCACGAAGGCCCACGAAATCGCCACGGCGGTGCGCAACGGGAAAGTGAAGGCCTTGCTTTGCCTCGGCGAGGACCCGAGACATCTCGGACTGAGCGAGCACGAAATCGCTTCCGTGTCGCAACTCATCTGCCTCGACATCCTGCCGAACACCGCCACCAAGCACGCCGCGGCGATTCTTCCCGGAGCGGGCTTCGCCGAGAAACGCGGCTCGATGGTCAACGTCAAAGACCGCATCCAGCGCCTCAACTGCGCGGTTCAACCGCCCGGACAAGCCCGCGACGATTGGGAAATTCTCGCCGACCTTCTCCGCGCCCTCGACGGCGAAGCGCCGCAGACCCTCGAAAGCGTCTTCAAGGAAATGTCCTCGGCCGTCCCGGCGCTGGCCGGCTTGACCCTCGCCGGATTGGGCGACAGTGGCATCGTATTGAAAACGGCGGCAACGCTCACCTGAGCGCACCCGCGCCGGTCAGAACTCTCGGCTTTCCCCGATCTTCATCAGGTGCAGATTGGCACCTCGGTCGCTGAACACCCGAATGGCCTCGTGATGGTCGATCTCGATCGGCGGGAAGGTGTCATAGTGAACACCCACCACTTCCTCGGCCTCCACGAAATTGGCGGCACGGGCGGCGTCATCCGGACCCATGGTAAAGTTGTCCCCGATGCAAAGAACGGCGAATTTTAGCGAAGCACTTTCGCCGACCAGTTTCAGGTCGCGCGTGAGCGCCGTGTCGCCGGAGTAGTAAAAGTTGCCCCCCTCGCTCTCCACGAGGAAACCTCCCGGATTTCCACCGTAAGTCCCGTCGGGCAACACGCTGGAGTGGATGGCCGGGATCATCTTCACACGCCCGAACGGAAAAGTGTGGGCGCCCCCGAGATTCATGGGATGGGTCTTCGCAACCCCCTGCTTCCCGAACCATTCGGCAATCTCGTAGTTGGCGACCACCGTCGCCCCCGTGCGCTTCGCGATTTCCGCCGCGTCGGCCACATGGTCGAAATGCCCGTGCGAGACAAGGATGTAGTCGGCCGGGATTTTCTTCACATCGACAGATGCCGCTTTCGGGTTCGGAGTGACGAAGGGATCGAAAAGAAGATGCGTGCCGTTCACCAGCACACCGAAACACGAGTGTCCGTAATAGGTCAGTTTCATGGCGCTTGCTGCCCCGAGGTAAACCTTTCCGTTTTTCATTGTCAAACCGGCTCGGAAAAGGGCGAATGGCGCCCTTGATGCGCACAAAGTTGCTCGCCATCGCCGACTGGTTTCCCGCATGGGTGCTGGCGGCGGCTCTGATTGCCCTATGGGAGCCCCGCGTCTTCGCCTGGTTCAGCGGACCATGGATCGTCTGGGGACTCGCCGTCGTCATGCTCGGCATGGGCATCACACTGGATCTCGCGGATTTCACCGCCGTTCTCCGCATGCCGCGTGCCGTCGCGTTGGGTTTCGCCGCGCAATACAGCATCATGCCGTTTCTCGGTTGGGCCGTGGCCAAGGCACTCGCACTGCCGGCGCCCTTCGCAGTCGGACTCATCCTCGTCGCCTGCTGCCCCGGCGGCACGGCATCCAATGTCGTCACTTACCTCGCCCGCGCGAATGTCGCGCTTTCCGTCATCATGACCATGTGCTCGACCTTCGCCGCCGTGATCATGACACCCGTGCTCACCGGCTTGCTGGCCGGCGCCTATGTCCCGGTGGATGCGACGGGGATTTTTCTCACCACCGCGCAGGTCGTCCTGGCTCCCTTGCTGCTCGGCTTGCTCTTGCACCACAAGGCACCGCGGCTGACGTCCGTCATTCTGCCCGCCGGCCCCCTGCTTTCGGTCATTGTCATAAGCCTCATCGTGGGGAGCATCGTGGGCCAGAATGCGCAGGCCATTATCGAGCACGGATCGCGGATTTTGCTCGCCGTAGGCCTTCTTCACGCGGGGGGATTCGCCCTCGGCTACGCCGCAGCCAGAATCTTCCGCTACGACCGCGCGATCGCACGCACCGTCTCGATCGAGGTGGGAATGCAGAACTCGGGATTGGGGGCGGTTCTGGCAAAGACACGGTTCGCAGCGGAGCCGCTTACCGCCGTTCCTTCGGCGATGTCCAGCGTCTGCCACTCGGTCATGGGCAGCATGCTCGCCGGTTGGTGGCGATGGCGCGGCTCCCTCAAGGCTGGCGACACTGACGCCGGCCCATGAGGCCGAAGGCGGACGCCCTGCGCGGCGTCATTATCCCGAGCTACAATTCGGGACACCTGCTCGCGGAAACGCTACGGGGCACACTCGCCTCGGGCTTTCCGGTGATCATAAGCGACGAGCGACTGGTTGGGCTTCTAAATGAACCATGCGATATGTCAGAGTATAATTTTGGGGATGACATCGCCCAATCGCTCAGCATCGTTGCTCCTGGAGGAGACTTGTTCGGAAGCGACGATGATAGTTGGCTTGCGGGCACGGACATTTGCAATTTCACGTTGTTGACACGCCTTGCGCTTGCTGGAAAGCGGCAAGCCTTTGAAGTCGTGCGGCAGAATTTTAGAGAGCCCAGCTTACGACTCCCATACTCAGACGTCTTTTTGGTGCACTATGTGGAGTATTCGCTTGCCGAGGAGCCTTGGCGCGTGCGGGAGCAAGTTCTTTCGGGCGCAGCTGCAACTGAGTCTGCAGCCGCATGGCCTTTCGATGACGATGGCTACATCGAGCCACTTGCAGGGAACACGAGTTTCGATGATATTCGATATAGTCTTGACGCGCTCTCATTTGGCTTTTTGTCCATGTCGGCTAAATTCGTTGAGGGGAAAGTGAAAGTCGAACTCGCCTGCGAACACTTTCTCGGCGAGGGTCTAAAAGGACAATCTCTGGCCGACCATCTCCTAGATGCCTCGGACTGTTACGCTTGCAGTGCGACAACCTTCGGAAGTCACAAAAAAGATCTTTCCGTTGTGACGTTGGTTTTTACCGCTGACTTGACCTGAAAAGCAGCCTCAATTTACACGCACGGCTCATGACGAGCCTCAAACGTTTCATAAAAGGACTTCAGATAGCCCGGACGGCAACAGGTTCGGCTTCAATCTTTTCCTTGGAAATCCCGAGGAGCAGAGCAGCTGCTTCGATGTAGGAATCCAGCTGGTCTTTGTATTTGGCCCGAAGATCGACGGGGCCTTTGTCGGTCTTGAAGTCATAGATCCGCGCCTCGGTCGGTTGGTCATCTGAACCCAGCTCGATATGGACGCGATCGAAGATGCCGCTCAGCGGTCGTCCATGGATCTCCACGTCGAAGGCTCTTTCGCGCCAGAGCAAAACTTTTCCTTCGGGCTTTTTCAGGACAGTTGCGCGGTCGCTCCCGAGAAATTCACGCACGAGTTTGGTTGCTTCCGGTGTCGCGCCGGCGAAGTCGGGTTCCTCGCCAAGCCATTCGACCTGCGCAAGCAGCTCGTGCACTTCGGTGCCGAGATGCCGCGCCGCGCCGCCGCCGAGGATCAGGCCGGCCGGGATGTCCTCGCCCTCATGTGATGAAGGCGAACTCTCCCGCGTTTCCCTGCTGTCCTGTTTGAGTTTCGTGCCTTTGATGTCAGGCGCCGTTGCATCCTTGCGTTGGAAGGCCTCGAACCACTTGCCATCGCCCAAGGAGCGGTTGTCGGGATCTTCTCCTTGGCCTTGCGGGAAAAAGTCCTGCAACCAACGACCGGCATTTTTGAAATCCTTGGTCGGCGCCCGCAGGCAGTAGAGAGCGTGCTTGGCCCGCGTCATGGCAACGTAGAGCAGGCAGAGATTCTCATAGGTCTGCCGTGCCCTCAGATGTTCGCGCACTGAATCAAGCGTCTTATCGGCGGCGCAGATATCCTTGGAGGGTAGCGACATTCCCCACTCGACTCCGCCCTCCGAGTCGCGGTGCACGGAAATTCCGCTCGTGTCGCGCAGATCCGACAGGCCCTTTCCACCGAGTTCGGGCAGAATCACCATGTCCATGCCCAGACCCTTGGAGAAGTGGATGGTCATCACGCGCACGACACCGGGTGTTTCGGTTTCCTGCTCGATGCGGTGGTCGACGAACTCGATGAAAGCCCGCAAATCCTCGCCGGGTTTCTTTTGCGCCTCGTAATCGGAGGCCGCCTCGATGAAGGCCTCGACTTTCGTCGCATCGATCAGCGATTTGCGGACGACCACGCGCACCCAGCCGGACAATGTTGCCGTCAAACCGGATTCTGCGATCCGTGCCGAAGCGGTGTAGTGAAAGGATTCCGCATCGTTCGCGGCGAGAAAACCCAGCGGCGAAGCCAGAAACTGTTCCTTGGCGATGATGTCGATCGGCGAGGCAAGGAATTTGACCAGGGCAAACAAAGCCAATCCCTCGGGCGACTTGAGACAGGGATTCACACGCCCTTGGGCGGCGACGGGAATGGGCTGTCTCTGCCCCCGCAGCAAAGCGACATAGTGATCGAGTGCGGCGCGGGTGCGCACGATGATCGCGCAATTGATTCCGCGACCGATCGGATCGACCTCGCGGATGGTATCAAGCACCGCCTTATCCAACGCTTCCTGGCTGGCATCGTCGCCATCGTCCTTGTCGACCGCCAAAGTCTTGAACTGCGCGAAGCCCTTGCCGATCCGATTCAGGCGCGGCTGATGGTCGACCCATGCCTTGCGCCAGTTGGCCACCGTTTCCGCCGGTAAATCAAAATCCGCCGCGCCATCCAGACAAGACGGAGCAAAGACCGCATTGATCACCTCGACGATGTTTCCGTCGGAGCGCCAGGACTCGTGGAGCCTGTCTTGTGCGATCTCCACGCCCCTCTTGGTCCGGAAGTTGTCGTGCACCTGCCCGAACAACTCGAAGTCCCCGCCGCGCCATCCGTAAATGGCCTGCTTGGTGTCTCCCACGTAGAAAAAGCTGCGGCCTTCGTCACCGCAAACCACCTCGTCGGCCAGGGGTTCCATGATGCGCCACTGCAGGCGGCTGGTGTCCTGGAACTCGTCGAGCAGCCAGTGGTTGTAACGGCCATCCAACCGATACTCGATGTGCTTGTGGTCGATCTTCTTTTGATGGATGGCCAGGAGCGTGGCCAGATCGGTGAAGGTCAATTGGCCGGCGAGGCGCACGGTCCTCTTGTAAATCTCCTCGTAGTCTTTGAGCAGAGCGTAGAGCGCCCGGGAGGATCCGAGTTTGCTCAGCAACTCGAGTTTGGCGATCGCGTTGAAAAGATTGTCCCGCGCCGCCAGCATCGGAGGGCGCAGAAACAACTTGGTGCGCCCGATGGCGATGTAGGGCTCGTTGGATTGTCCGGTGCCGCGTCCTGCATCGGTCAGCTTTTTGACAAAGGCGGCAAGCGGGCCGCTGATGCGGCGCGGCGGATGGTGCGCCACGGCAAGTTCAAGCCAGCCCTCGATGGTGCTTTTCGCTTTTTCGTCGAGTTTCGGATCCGATTGCGCGAATGCCGCGCTGCGAAACTTGTCCGCCGCCGTTTTGACATCATCCGCATTGAGAATCGCGCTGCCTCCCGGCCAGATGATGTCTTCTTTGCCCCACGGCCTGTCTCCGGGCGTCTCAATGAATTTCTCGTGCAAAGAGGATGCTGCGCGGGAAACAGACTTGAGGGCCGACTGCTCGGCGCGGTTCCGGCTCTGCTGGCGCAGTGTCTCGATGAGTTCCTCGAGTCCCCTTTTCTCCGTTGCTTCGGCAAACAGCCGCTCGAGCGTCCGTCGTTGCAACTCCTCCTTGTCGGCATCGTCGAGCAACTCCACTTCCTTGGACAATCCCAACTCGAAGGGGAAGGCGCGCACAATGCGTCCGAAGTATTGGTCGAGCGTTCCCATGGAGAGCCGGGGCAAAGCGTCGACCAGAGCGCGCAGCAATTTGGTGCAACCATCGGCGTCGATCGGTCGGCAGTCCTTGCCGATCTGGTCCTGTAAATTTTTCAGTTCCACGGGATCCGTGGCGGCTTTGGACAGACGCTCGAAAAGTTTCTGCAGGAACTCGGCGGCCGCGGCCCTGGTGAAGGTGAGCGCGAGGATTTCCTCGGGCTTGGCATCCCGCTGAAGCAACTGGATACAACGGGTGACAAGGCAGTGCGTCTTGCCGCTGCCAGCATTGGCGACGATCAGCAGATTGCGCTCGAAGTTGTTGGCGCGTCCGTTCATCACGGGTTGCAGTTCAGCCGGTGGGCCGACTCCTCGTCGATCATCTCCTGGGGATCCCCTTGCATGAACCAATCTTCGAAATCATCGAACTCGATCTGCGAGGAGGGCGCGGGGGGCCAGAAGTGTCCGCCTTTGACCAGTTGCGCGATGCGTTCGGCGCATTTCTCCGCCGATGCCTGCATCTCGTCGGTGAGTTGGAAGATTTCCAGCGAGTCTTTGCTCAGGTCTCCATCCGGCGGGAGCAGGAAGTAGCCGACCTCGATGCCCTTGGCCGCATGCTCCGGCCAGATGCGTTTGGCCAACCAAGCATACAGCGGCAATTGCAGATCGGTCCACGAACGCGGGCGGGGTTCCCCCTTCTTCGTCCGTATCTCCAACTCCGCCTCGGGCAAATGATCACTCTCCCGCAGGGGACCGATGTGTGTCTTGGTCGGATTCTTGGGCTGCGAATAGGTTTTGTAGTCCAAGATGCGCAGGCCTTTTTCGGGATGCACATCGATGCGGTCGATCGTTCCGGTGACCGGCAGACCGCCGAGTTGATGGTTGTCTTCGATCGTCACCTTGAACTCCGCCTCGATGGTCTTCCATCCTTCGTCGCGGATGATGGACTCGGTGGCGGCGGCGGCCGCGAGGCGGGCGCGCATGTTTTCGATCTGCACCCGGACTACCGGTGAGGGCTTTTCGCCATAGTAAGCGGGTGAGACGGCATCGAGGATCTCCGAGAGCTTGCGTGCGATTTCGTCCGGATCACGCAGACCGGCCAGGGATTTGTCCAAGGCAAAATCCTCTAGGACCTTGTGCATCACCGTGCCGAAGTCCGTCGCGGGAATTTCCCGCGCATCGGCATCGAATTTCCGCATCTTCAGAATATGCGCGAGGTAAAAGCGCAGCGGACACTCGAGATAACTCTTGAACGCGGTCACGCGAATCGATTTGGGCGGAAATTGCTCTGCCGTGGGTTCCGGGATGTGCAGCTTGAAGCTCGCATCGTTCTTGTCTTTGCGCTCCGAGCGCGGCGCCGGTTTGAGCAACCAGTCGGAGCGACTCGGCAATTCGCTGTCGGCGCAGGAGAAGAGCAGACGCGAGGGACGGTTCGGCTCGCCTTGCTTGCGGAAGCGCGAAAAACCGAGGCGCACCTGCGATGCGGGCCGGGAAGAGAGAATACAGGAGAGCAGGTAGGCATCGCGGGCCAGGCGCCTTTTCTGGTCGGTCAAACCGAGACCTTCTTTTTTTGCGTCCGGCAGAAAGGCATCGTCGTAGGTTCCGGATGGCAATGCTCCCTCGCGGCAACCGGCGATGACCAATGTTTTGGCATTGCTCCATGGTGCCTCGAGCCATCCCTGGACTTCGATGGCGCCGGCTGGAGCACGGGGAAAGATGCGTTTGCGGAGAATGTCGGCCTTGGCCGCAGCACGGCGCATGTCTTCCGGCAATTCCCGCAACAGTGCCGAGTTGTCGAACTGCCCGGTCACTTCGGCGATCGCCGCCAATTCCTTGGCCGCGAAGGATCCCGCCTCGACCGTTCCACGGTGCTCATTGACCGCCGAAAGCATTCCGCGTCCGTCGAGTTTGCGCGCAAGAAGGCTCTCTGCAGTCCTAACGAGGTCTTCCTGCGCAATGAAAGCTCTCAAAGCACCTTTGTTGCTCGGACGCTCGGCGTGCTGGAGCCAACTTCGGGCCGACGGAATATTTTCGCACAACCGCTGACCGATCAATAGATCGCAGGACTCGAGGGCGTCATTGGCCCTGAACTTTTCCGCTTTGCCCGCTTCGGCGACGAAGAACGCGAGAAAAGCCGGCTTTTGCAGGAGAACGCGCAGGTCACGAAGACGGCGGGTCGCGGCGAATGCATCCCAACCGAGCAGAATCTCCGCCGACTCGGTCTGAGCCAACCCTCGACCTTCGGGCAGATAAGATTCCGCATCGCGCCAGGTGATTTCTTGCGCGAGGGCCACCGCTGATTCCGGTGCGGCCGCAAAGACTTCGAAGTCTGCATCAGCCTGGGCGCCGACGTAGTCGAGGAGGAATCCCGCCTCGGTGGGAGGATCGTTGGCCGGCAAGATCGTATCTTGCTCCACACGCAGCAGTCCTCCTTCGGTCCACTCCTTCTTGGGACGCCCCATGGCATCGAGATGCTTTGCTTGGCCCTGCGGACTCCAGGCGAGCACGTCGATTGCGATCCCCTTTTTCTCAAGCGACTGCAGATATGTTTCCACGACCGGCGCAAGGTCGGGGATGCATGCCACGACAACGCGCTTCAAATCTTCTGTGGCCGCCGGACTCTTGGCCTGCTCCAAGCGCACATCGTTGGGATCGCGCAATCCGTGTTTGGACAAGAGTTTGAGATACTCGGCGTAAAGTTTGCCGAAGGCCTCCCAGCGTTGTGCATCTTCAGTGAGTTGTTTGGGAAGCGACGGCGAAGCCGGATCGAGTCCCGCTTCGGCCAATTGGTCGCAGACATTGCAGAGGCGCGCCGCTACGCCGAATCGGTCGTCGGGAGTATCGAGAGGGACGACGGGCGGGATCAGGGAGGCAAAAGTCTTCTGCTTGGCGGGATCGAGTAGGTGCACCCATGCCGCTTCCCGCTCCAAGCGACTAGCCACGGCAAGTCCGCTCGGAACAAGCGCATCCATCGGAAGCCGGAATTGCGGGGAAAGGACACCGTGTTTGGAAAGTTCCCTTCTGATGGCACGGCCGGCACCGGCGGTCGGAATAAGGACCAGCGTGTCCCCCAGATCGATGGGCCTTCCCGTCCGACCCGCCAGCAAATGGGCCGCGACCTGTGGGGCCAAGGATTCAGGTTTGTCGAGGGGAATGACGGGCTTCAAGAGGATTCCGACCCTAGCAGATCAGGCCGGAAAAGCGAGCCGGGATCGTGTCATAACCTTTTGATGCTAAACAAAAGGTAGCGGAATTCTCCCTCTCGCGAGTAGTCGTTCCATTCACAAATGTAGCTTCCCGAGATGGTTATCGGATGGACCCGTTTTGCGCCCAGTGACTTTTTGTTGCTATTGTTTTCCCACGCCATCCTTCCGTGAATTGCTCTCCCTTGGTGGAGGGAAAAGCTCGAGCCGTTGCCGCGACACGGACCCCAATAGGATGCGTCACTTGTGATGAACAACACAAAGCCCCCACGATTGGATTTTTCAACGCGCGAAAGATCTTTCAGCACATCGTAGCGGCCAAGCGGTTGTGCTCCATGTTGCTTGAGAGCAAAATTCTCTTCAGAGATGGTAATATCCCTTACCGCCGTCTTGTATTTGAACTCGATCACGGTAGCCGGCGCAGGAATAAGTAGGTCTACTTCACCCACATCCGGGAGTGGAACTTCCAGCCTGAGTGACACGCCTTTGGTGGAAGCGAGTTCCCAGGCGAATGCGTGCTGCAAGTCGGCTTCGGAATGAAAAACGGGGCGGCGCTTAGACAAATTAACGATGGCGCTAGTGACGGTTTGTTTATCCATTTGGGGGGTTCTTCGGAAAAGCAAGCCAAGCAGCCTCGGTTATCGCTCTCAAACAGCAATGTTATTGATACGCTCAAGTGCCTTCCTCGCTTCGTCCGCAACCAAGTCCGGCTGCGAGTCGTCGCGATAGGCTGCGAAAACATGCTTCCCATTTTCCTTTTTGACGGTAACTGCATTCGGCCGTGTTTTGTCATCTCGCACTTCTTCTAGGAATTTAACGGCATCTCTCCTTCTGAGAGCCGACATTATGCGTATTGTGTTGATCTTGCTCGCATCATTACAGGCCCCAAAAGCCCCGATGCAGTCTCTGATAATAATTTCGTTGATCAGCTTGGGTGAATGAATGGCAGCAAGGTGAAGCACGTCTGTCGCGTGCATTTTACAGGGCTTGTCACCAGCCGAGTGCAAGTAGTCCGGAGCGGATAAAAGGTCGGAATGGGCAAGCGAGACGGCCTCGGAGTCAGTTGGAAGATCATACCGGGCCAAGTGCAAGCGTTTGATCTCTTGCATTAATTTTGATTCAGCTTTGTTCATAGCAGTTTGGATAGTTTCAGAGTAGATTTAGGCAGAGCAGTCTGCCGCGTGCATCTGGATTCTCGGAGTTTCCGAACCTAGTCGAACTGCCATAGGGGATGCAGTTCCTATTTTGCAAAGTTGGGCAGCCCAAGGGGCTGATCCTTTGCCTGAGCCGATCTATCTTGATTTGGGCTACTTAAAAACGACGATTTTTTCCCCAAAGTAGGAGTCGTCCTCTTCAACCTGATACCGCACATAAAAATGACCGTTATACTCACCGTCATCATTGCGGAACTCTCCCCCGCCATTCTCCTCAGACACTAATCGCACCGATTTATCGGGAGGGTCTTCATCTTGGAACACTGCCCAGCAAGAGGCCAATTTTCTTGGGTCGATTTTTTTGTTTGCCGACAGATCAGATAAAAATGTGTCCGCTAAATCTTTCCAAATCTTGGCATCGGCTTTCCAGATATTATCGCCGACAGCTACTTTAACTTTAGCTGAATTGCCGGGCGAACAAATCTCATCGCCGATCCACTCCAAATTGACTTCTTTCGTTCCTGATCCCTCTGGGTCCCCGCACATAATTAAGTCCGAGGAACTCTCTTCTGGAACAAAACCAACATCAATAAGGAATTTTTCTGCCATAGGTTTACATTAAATACAACACGACAGAGGTCGACGGTCAAGCCTTTTTCAGTCGGCCCGCCGCTCAGGTAAAAGGCTCCCCACTTTAGCCCGGGTGTCGTCTGCTCAAAAGATGAAAAGATATCGCTTAGCTTATTGCTCATGGGCTTCTTTTATTTTTATTTAACGAAGCTTGCCCGAAGCAGCCGCCCGAAGCGAGACGGAAACCTGTCATAGCCGTGCTTTTCTCCCAACTCAGTCCGCGGCAACGACATTGACTGTGGACTTGCCCAGCGCAGGCTCTAGTTCCTTCCAAGGGAGACAGCACTGAGTTCCTGTTCATTTGCTGCAGCCTCCGTCCGCCAGCACTTCCCACTTTTGTTCCACTGAGGCTTGAATCTCTGAAGCAAAAAGTCTTCCCATCCTGCCGCTAAATTTATTGTGTAGCTCATCCACCGAATAGGCGAGGCGTGTATCGGTAGCACAAGGATGCGAACGTCCTTCCCACGTCCCAGCAATTTGCGGATTCCCGCTTGAAGCTTTCGGTCCAGCAAACGAAGGCTGTCAGGTTTACTATAGTCTGCAATTCGCTTGCTGAGGACCTTTGGCGTCCTGCCTATATAGAGAACATTATTCCCGCTGCAGAATGCATAAAGGGCACCGTGTGAGGCCGTAAGCCACCGCCAACGGGCCGATTTGTAGCCGACCGCTTTCAATTTCCTGCCATCGGTTTGCCATCGTGCTGCGTCCTCGAAGCCTATGGCGAGCAGAGCGACCGCACTAGACCCGTAGCGAGTAGGAGGCATATTCAAAAGCCTTTCTGCGCTTTCAAGATTTGCCAAGCCAGACCATGACTCATTGCGAACAAGGACAAAACACCTGTGATACTCCCTTTTGGTGCCTTACGAGCGGCATGCCTGAATTGGTGCTATCGACCAAAGCAAGCAGCACCCTGAGCCTGCCGGCTATTTCTAGGAGCAACTCCTCCTCTGATTGAACTGAATTAGCCTCCAAATTGTTTCGCGATGTTTTCGCTTGAGAAGCTGGGGTCGTCGATCCGGTCAGGACTTTTTGTTCTTCACTCATAGGGGTGAAAGTTTTCTGTGGCTGGAACGCAAGCCTGTCTGAATCACCAGCACGAAGCGAGCCGAAAACCCGTCATAAACGCGGCGGTTCTCTAACTTAGTCCACCGCAATGGCTTTGGAGATCGTCACGCCGCTTTAATCCGCGGCAGATTCATCATCACCATCTGTCCACCAGCGTGATTCCCAGATGGTGCCAGACCTCATTCCCTGCTGTGCGGCATGAGCGTCCACTTTCGCCCACGCATCCTTGAGAACCTGCATGTCGTCGATTCCTTTGAATCCACCAAGCCGCAAGCCCACGGCTGCAAAGACCCGGTTGTCCAAAGGTGGCAAGAGGGGCATTTTTTCAGGGTTTCCGAGCAGCCAGAGGTATTTCAGGTAGAGCGCGATTAATTTCTGTGAAATCCCGAGGGTGATCATGCCTGGTGCCAAGACTGCTTTGTGATGCTTGTTGGCTTCCCTCTTTAGGTCCTCGATCTCTTGGCAGAAGGTGACGGGCGTGTATTCCCACGCGATGTAGCGCAAACCGAGAGCGGTGAGCCATTCTTTGGTCCAATTTCTGAACTCCCCGCGACGAGGGTCATCCACCGCCACCGCGTAGACCGACGTCCCCCGCTGGGTCGCCGCGTTGAAAGAATTTCTCAACACCATTTGGTGAATGAAGGGATTTATTTCCATGGAATTACATGCTTATTGGCATTCACGACCAATTAACCGGCGTGAAGCGGCCTGAAAAACTGAGTCTTTTGTCATCGCGGACGACTTGCCTGGTCCGGTTTTTGTAGCTTTCGCCGTCAGTTTCGCGGTGTTTCCCGCAATGCGCCTGCTCGACCGCGAGAAGAAAGCGGATGTCGCTGACCGCCTCCTTCAGATCCTCCTCGAGCTTTTGGCGCTTGCTGATCTTGCGGCTGATCATCAACGCGATCACGGCGCCAATAACGGTGGCAAGCACAGTGAAACAACCGGTGATTAATGCCGCTTGAATTTCCGGGCTCATGAGCGAGGCGAAGTGGGCATTCAGCCGAGAAATGTCTTCCTAAATCGTGCGGCCGCAGCTGCGTCGTATTTGCAATCCGCGGGAGCGGTAAAGGGTAGCCCCGAACTGATGAGAACAGCGGAAGATGTCTCGCTCGATTCGATGCCCTCACCTGTTAAGCCTTGAACGCCAGTGATGATAAAATACTGGGCAGAAGCTGCGGCTGGGTCGGTAGCGAAAAGATTGAAGCCACCAATGCGCACAATTTCAAAAACAAGCTTGGAGCGATCATAAACATCAACCGAACCGGTGAAAGTCGCAGTGCCCTCGGAGTTCTCCATCGCCAGTATCCCTGCTGAAGACATGTCGCAGGAGTTGCCCGTGGCTTGGAGCACTTTGAAAAGGTTGGGGACATCCGCCAACTTGAAGCTGTCGATCTTTTTTCCGTCCGAAGTGACAAGAACTTTGGTCTTTTTATCCAGAAGGATGCCGCTGCCGTGAAAGACATCTGACCTCTCGAACCACCGAGGCTCGTCTTGCTCAAACCAAGTCTCGGCCATGGATTTCAAGGCAGCCTTATTTTCCGAGGGCGACTGGCTGGGGTGCGGGATTTTGGTGATGGCAGTTTCGTTCGTCGTGCCGCTGATGACTAATGTTAGGTCCATAAGAGGTATTGCTCAATTAGCTAACGTGCCACTCGGGTGCCAGGGTAAGCGACATCCAGTAGCCAAGCTCGTTCTTCATATCGAAGGGCTCATCCAGCGAGCAGTCGGTCCAAATGTCGCCTTCGAATTCATCCGCGCGGTCGAATTTAACTACGTGGTAGCTGTAGCTCGTAAATTGACCCTCTGAATCAAACCCGGATGCAGCAACCAGAATGAGGGGATTCTCTGAGGAGCTAGGCCAGTCTTGGTTAGCGTGTATCCAGTTCATAAATCGCATTTTTTCAAATAAATGTCCGTAAAGCGAGCACAAACCGTGTCATAGGCGACGCGTATACTAGACCCGGTGCCAGATGAATTGTTCCATCTGGATCAGGGAGCCGAAGGGGATCGGCGACGTTTCGGCGTATTTACGCAGCTTGGTCTGGATCGCGAGATAGTCCCTAACTTCTTGATCGGCAACTGAATCAGCCTCCACCCGGCTCCAGGCGTTCCATAAGATTGGCACGCTTTTGAACTTGCCGAGGACGATGCGGTCTATCGGCGCGTGGAGCAGTTTCTCTGTAACCGCATCGATGAAGTCGAGGGCCCAGAGATCCTTGAAAAAGAGATTCACCATTTTCTGCCCCACCCCGAATCCACCGCGCTGTTTGAGGATGGAGGCGACTGCCAACGCGGATTGCAGGACGAGTCGGTCGAAGGCTTTCTGCGTTTCAGGCAATGCCTTGGCAACCGCCCGCATGTAAAGCGGCAGCAGAACAGCGCACCAGATCTCGTCGGCCCGAACTCGAAGTGATTCTCGAAGGGACCCTTGCTCGTGAATGAGTAGGGATTGGTGCGCTCGGCCCTTGCCCGAAATCCTCTGGGCTTGTCGGGCAATTCGGTGCGCCCGTTCGCATTGCTCATCTTTCCGGTCATTCCGACATAGACGAGGGATGAGGCAGTGCGGCCACTTCCCTGCCAAATCGCATAGACACCCTGGCCAATCGGCCAAGGCAGTTTGGAACAGTTGTCTTCCTCGACAACGTGGAAGCAATCCACCGCTTCGAAGCAACGCCGCAACTCACCGTAGAAATCGCGGAAAGTGCCCCGGTTGCAAGCGAACAGTTGATCCAGATTCATACTGTCTTTGCTACCCCGTCTCAGTCGTGGGTCACAAAAAGCTGCAAGTCCGAACATCTCAGGCATTTCCCCAAACATCGGGCCATGCTTTCCCGAAAGCTTCGACGACGCTGCTCGGTAAATTGTCGAAGTCGAGGTTTTCCAACCCCACGCATTTGACATGCTTGGCCAGCTGCAGCCCAGAGGCTTCGGTAAGTGAGGAAATCCCATTGAGATCCAACTCCCCCTCGTGCTTGGCCAACGCTGCAGCAACATCCTCGGGCAAATCCGTGACGTCATTCAGATTGATTCCCCCTTTAAACCGGCTGAGAGCCTCAGCTGCTTCGGGACTTAGAACCTATCCCAAAACCTCTTTCATGAGCAGAAGAGCGCAAGCGAAATGAAGGAAGCCTTGGAAAGCGAGTTGGGATTTTTCCCACCGGATACAAAGGCGCCGGTAGTTTTGCAGCCACGCGATGGTGCGCTCAACAGTCCAACGCCGTTTGTAGCGACGCAGAGCGCGGCCGTCCTGCGAGACATGTCGGTTGGCCCGATTGGGGGCGATGAGTTCCATGCCTTGCAGGGCGAGTTTTTCATCCAAGGCATCGCTGTCGTAAGCCTTATCGCCGATGACTCGCTCGGGCAACTCGGAGCTGAGCATGAAGCCGAAGAGTTCCTGGATCAGACCGCTTTCATGCGGGTTGGCCGGGGCCGTGCTGACCGCCAGCGGCAGTCCTTTAGCATCGACCAAAATCATGATTTTCACTCCTTTGCCAGCCTTGGTGCAGCCGATGCCCGCGCCGCCACCCTTGGCTTTGGCAAAGGTTCCGTCCACGAAGCATTCGTAGAGCCGGAAGCGACCTTGCTCTTCGACCAAGCGCCCCATCGAACGCATGAGATGATCGAAAACTCCCGCCCTCACCCAACGCAAAAACCAGCGGTGCACGCTGCTCTTGGAACCGAATCGCTTGGGCAGATCTTTCCACTTCGCGCCATTGTCCAAGACCCAGAAAATCCCGGCCAAGGCGCGCCGTTTATCGATCGGAGGTCTGCCACCTTTGGGACTGACAGCGTGATCGGGAACCAACATTTCAAGGACATCGAGTTGTGTTTTGCTGAGTATAAGCATGACCATAACGCAGCAGCCTTCATGCCAATGAAGGGGGTTTTGGGATAGGTTCTAGTTTGAAGTTACCGAGAAGGCTTAAATAGTCACCGTTGAATCCCTCAAGAAGTGTCGTGAGAAAGTCCAGCGGCAGTTGGCTGATGTCCGTAATGCTGAGCTTTCCCCGGAAGCTTCGGATCTCCTCGGCCAGCGCAGGAGTCAGTTCAACGCCATCCTTCAGTGTTGCCGATTGGATGCCTTCGTATTCCGTGATTTCAAGGGAAGGGAAATTCATATGCTGCGAAAATATCTGGTCCGACGGTGTTTTTCGAGGGCAAAACGTGTCATAGCTTGAGCTCTCGATAGCAGTGGTTTCAGCAGTTAATGGTAAATTCTTCGGTCTCTTCTCCGGTTTCGTCGTCCGTTTCTTTGTTGTAGCCAGCCATCCACACATCAGTTTTTTCGCAGTAAACTCCGTCTTTCAGGACTCGGACTTGTGCATGTTCAGGCACCCCGCGCAGCGCTTTCTTGAGTTCTTTTACGGTCATGCTGTTTATCGTTGGTGATTCACGATGCGGGAGCTGGCTGGTTTATTTTAGCCGGCGCTTGATATATCGGACGCGTTTCGCGAGATCACCATAGAGCTCGATCTCCTCATTTTGCGAAAGGCTTTCAGCCGCCGCTTGGGAAACTTCCTCGGCCAACAAACCGGCGAGATCAACAGGACCCCGGTGCTGAGCAAGGCTCTTGGCGGCCGCGTCGGAAATTCCTTTAAGCGCCTTTAACTCCAACCGCCCTTGGTGCTTGGAGAGGCTCTCTGCAGCAGAGTCGGAGAGACGGAGCAATCCACTAAAACAACTACCGTCTAGAAGACGGTAGGTTTGCCTTCGGCGGCACATCGTCAATTAGAAATTGACCGTCATCGTGGACAGGCTCTCCCTCCTGCTCGGCGATGTAGCTCTTTATCATCGCATCCGTGATGTTGCCCGAGCTTACCGCCAAGTATCCCCTGCCCCACAGATGCTTTCCCCAAAACTGTTTGCGCAGATGCGCAAACTCCTGAAGGAGTATCCGTGAACTCGTTCCTTTCAGCCACTGCACGATCGAACTGATGTCCTGCTGCGGACGATAGCTCAAAAACATATGCACATGATCCCGCGCAATCTTCCCGCTGATGATCACCAACTCGCGCTCCATCGCCACTTGCCTCAGCAGATCCCTCACCCGCAGCGCAACTTCCCCAACCAACACTTTCTTGCGGTATTTCGGTATCCAGACCAAATGCACCTTCAGGTCGTGCTTGCTGTGGCTGCCCTTCCGATAGAGCTTCATCTCCCACAAGTCTTCTACCTTCCCTTCGCCTGAAGGCGAGGGATTTAGGACTATCCCCGAGTGGGGACATTAAA